>CAMLQP010000161.1 GCA_946482115.1 uncultured Comamonadaceae bacterium | reverse complement strand
CCCGCCAGTCGCCCCTGACCGAAAAGCGCCTGCAGCTGCTCAACGGCACCTGGGGGCGCAGCGACCCGCCGGTGGGACAGGTGGTCAAGACCGTGGTCGAACAGTGAGCGACCCTGGTGGCTGCGATGGCGACGCCCGACACAACTCCCGAACCCGACAACGGGCCGGACACCACGCCCGGCATCCCGCTTTCCCGGCCCGCGCCTTTGGCGCCGCCAACGCCGCACCAGGTATCCGACACCGCGTTCCGTCCGCCCGAGCGAGACGGCATGAGCGGCCTGACCATCGGGTTGCTGGCCGCGGTCGTGGTCCTGGGGCTGTATGTGCTGGTGAACTGGCCCTGGTCGCGACCTCCGGTGGCCGCCGCGGAGCCGGCAGCGGCGTCCGTCCCCGCCGCGCCCGCCGCTCCCTCAGTGGTCCCAAAACCCACGGTCACCGCTGCCGCTGGCCCGGCGCCCGCTGCCGAGCCACCACCCGCCGAGCCGTTGTCGGCGGTGCACCGCTGCGAAAACGCCAGCCAGGTGACCTACACCGACGGCCCCTGCCCGGCCGGCATGCGCGGCCACCCGGTCGACACCACGACCGCGCTGAACGTCGAGGGCGCGCAGGGCACCACGCTCTACCGCTGCCGCGGTGCCGGCCGGTTCTGGTCGGTGGTGCATTGCCAGCACCGCGGCGCCGAGATCGTCAGCATGCACACGGTGCCCGCGAACCTTTCGCTGGCCGAACAGATCGTGTTTGCCCGCAACCGGGAAGCCCTGGCCAGGCCCACCAAGGGGGTTGCGCCGCGGCCGACCGGTGTCGGCCCTGTCGCCCCCCCGAATGCTGCCCAGAAGAAGGCGGAAGATTGCAGGCGCCTGGACAACCTCGTGGCTGTGCTGGACGACTACGCGCGCCAGCCACTTCCGCCAAGGGAGCAGGACTCGGTCCGGCGCGACCGCAAGAAGGCGCGCGACGAACAGTTCCGCCTGCGCTGTGGCCGTTGAACCGGCCCCACTTGGCAATTTTTTCCACATCGTGGTACATTAGCGGCTTCGCCTTGGGCGACAGACCCGGTTGCAGCGCCCCTGGCGCGGCCCACCACCCCGGCAGAGGGTCGGTCTGTCCAGCCCCTCCAACGCGAGCCAAGCCCTCACCGCACCCAACGCGGTCCCCCGGCGAGGCACTTTTTCCCCGCTGCTCTCCCCATGCCTCTGCCGAGGGCTGGTACCAGAAAGCCCCGATGCCGCTGAAGCGGTGCGGTGCTTCGGGTTGGCGCAGTTGGGCACCCCGGCACCCTGGGGCTGCCACCGTGTATGTCGGGCCTTGTCGGGCCGGCGGCCCAGCCGCAGGTCCTGCCCATAGAAGTTCTTGATGATCCAGACGTTTCCCGCGTCCGCCCCTGTGGTGCGGACCCCTTGTTCCTCCGCCCCCCTGACCCTGGGGCGTTACCGCATCAGCGCCCGCCCGCGGGCCCTGGCGGACGGGCGCTTTGCCGCCTTCGTATCCATCGCCAGCGGCACCGGCAGCGCCAGCACCGACCGCGTGATGCGCTTTACCGAAGATTTCGCCACCCACGAAGCCGCGGCAAGATACGCCATGGCCCAGGGCATCGACTGGGTGCGCGACGCCGCGCGCCCGGCCGTCCGAACCAATTGATCCGAATCCCACGACTCCAGGAGAACCACACCATGGCCAAGGAAGAACTGATCGACATGATGGGCATCGTCAACGAGGTGCTGCCCGACACCCGTTTTCGCGTCACGCTGGACAACGGTCACCAGCTGATCGCCTACTCCGCCGGCAAGATGAAGAAGAACCACATCCGCATCCTCGCGGGTGACCGGGTCTCGCTCGAACTCTCGCCCTACGACCTGACCAAGGGCCGCATCAACTTCCGCCACATCGAGGGCCGCGGCCCGATGGCGCCGCGCAAGCCGCGCTGAATGAGGGGGGTCAGTCCCCCGCCTGCCAGCGGATCATGCCCCGGGTCACTTCCGGGGAACCTAGGCACCAGCGTTCAAAGCGCAGCTGGATGTTGGCGATTGCATCGCCAACGTAGTTGACTTCGTCGATCACAAACCAGCCATCGCTCCATCGACCACCGCCACAAGTCCACGACTCATACGGATTGCTGGACTTCGAGTAGTGAAAGTCCAGATTTCCCCGAGCGGGATTCGCGGATGGCGTGCGAGTGACGTTCCGGTATTGACCAGGGACCAGTCTGGGCAAGAACCACGGGGTCTGAAAGGAAAACCAAAGCAGTTCATCGGTTGTCGTTGTCTGAATCGATCCGCCGAACGTCATGCCTTGGCCGTTAAACCCCAGTTGACCGGGGCCGGTATCGGACCCACTGAGCAATCGGGTATAGACGTGGGGCAGCCCGTTTCGGACGCCACTGCCTTCCAGGTACACGAAGCTACCGGTGTCGGGAACCGCGCCGGTCGCAGGGCGCCATAGGTTGCTTGGTGCCGGGACCAGAGGGCCGGGCGGCATCACTGTGTCGTACTTGGACCACCGCACCTTACCGCGAAGCACATCGGTGCTCCACTGGCACAGCTGCTCGAAACGCAGCTCGAATGCAGCCAGGGTGCCGTCCGGGTCGTGGGACACGCTGTCAATGTAGATCCAGCCCGATGTCTCGTTGCAGCCGCGGCCGCCCATCGAAAAGTCAAGACCGGGTCCGGGATTCGGTTGTGCTGTGTTCAGCAAGCTGTTGCTGCGGGTGGCGTTCGGATAAAAGCCCACCTTCCATGCGCTCAGGGAGGACGGAAAGAAGAGGCGGGCCCCTACCGTCGTGTAGCCCTCGCCTGCAAGCTCCAGAACCGTGTTGTAGCGGTTGATCATCTGGATGCGACTGTCGGAGGCGGTCCAGAGATATTGTTCTCCCAGACCAACAAAATCGCCGGCCTGACTCTCGAAGTACACATAGTTGCCCGCATCAGGCGTTGCCCCGGCGGGCGGTTGCCAGGTTTGTGGGTCTACGGCAGCATCGCTGCGCACCCAATACGCCACGCCTTCCAGCACATAGTGAGGCAGAGTGGCCTGCACATTGGCGCGTTCCACTTCGTTGTGCGTATAGAAATGGGTACCCGTCTGGCGATTGAAAAAGCGATAGACCGGCACCCAGCCTGGATATGGATCGGGGCGCGCGAACCATGCGCCGCCTTCAAAGGTGTAGATATCACTCAGCTCTCGAATGACCCTGTTTTTCTCTGACTCGCTGGCCGTGTAGAGATGAGTGCCGGAAACACGGTTGTAGAACCGATAGACCGGGACTGCAAAGTCGGCCTGGCCGACCATCACTCTGTAGGCTGTGCCTTCATATCTGAAATGCGGCAACGTGGCTTGTATTTGTTGCCTCTCGGTGTCTGATGACGTGTAAAAGTGCACCCCTGTGCGCGTATTGAAAAAGCGATGAGTGCGCTGGTAGGTTGTCAGGCCTTTTTGCTGGAAGCTCTTTGCACTCGGGACGGTTTCGGTGAGTTTTGAGCTTTTCGGATGCGCAGAGGGCGCAGCGGCGGTGGAATCCGTCAGGTTGGCCTTTTCGCTGCCGAAGTAGGTGGACAGCCTTTTGGCCATTGCTTGGATCTGGACGCTGTCTTGGGGAGTTCCATACTGGCCGTCGCTTGTGCGCACTTGACTGGCATTGCCATCAACAGGTTCAGTGGACGAGGTGGATCCGCCGCCGCAGCTCACCAACGCGAAGAGCAGGCCAATACTCCCACCCAGTTTCCAGAACATAGCAACCCTCCCTGGTTTGTGACTTGGGCTCGGTCGGCATCACAAGATTTGAATGCAACTGCTCCCGTTAAGCATTTTAGCTACATTTCTTTACATTCCCATGCCACCATCCACTGGCAGGCCCGCGCCCGTGATGAAGCGCGCCGCATCGGAACACAGGAACACCACCGCATCGGCCATGTCGGCCACCGTGCCCAGGCGCCCCAGCGGCGTCTGCGTGACGATGGCGCCGACCGCGGCCTCCGGCGTCGGAAACAGCCCGGACGTCACCACGTCGGCGGCCAGTTTCATGCCCATGTCGGTCGGCACCAGACCCGGGTAGATGCAGTTCACCCGCACGCCATAGCCCAGCTGGCCCGCCTCCATGGCGGCCACGCGCGTGAGCCGGTCCACCGCCGACTTGGTGGCCGAGTAGCCGGCAATCGCCGGGAAGGCAATGGTGGCCGCGACCGAGGCCACATTCACCACCGCGCCGCCCTTGCCGGCCAGACCTCCCGGGCGCATCGTGCGAAATGCATGCTTGAGTCCGAGAGCGGTGCCGACGATGTTCACGTCCAGCATGCGCCGCAGCGCATCGGCATCCAGCTCCGACACCAGCGCGGTTTCTTCGACCCCAGCGTTGTTGATCAGGATGTCGAAGCCGCCGAAGCGGGTGTGGGTCGCCGCGATGGCGGCCAGCCAGCAGGCCTCGTCGCTGACGTCCAGCTGCACGAAGGCGGCCTGGGCGCCGGTGGCGGCGATGGCGCTGGCCGTTTCCCGGCCCGCGTCTTCCAGAATGTCACCGATCATCACGGCCGCGCCGGCCTCGGCGAGGGCTTGAGCCATGCCGGCGCCCAGACCGCGGGCGCCGCCGGTGACCAGCGCGGTGCGGCCTTGCAAGAGAGAGCTCATGGGTGTTTCTCCGGGTGGGGGACGGCCCACCTGGGCGATCCGGCCCCCTATTCTGGGCGGTGCCGGCCTTCGGTCAACCAAACAACCCCGCAAGTTCGACAGTGCCGTGGCGGCCGACGGCCAGCCGGTGCGCCTCCAGCCACTGCCGGCCCTGCCCCCGGCCTGCCTCGAACAGCATCTCGAAGAACCGCTGTCCGGCGGCGGCCTTGGTGTCGGTGCCCAGCTCCCCGAGCACCGGGCCGGGCTCGATGGCGTGGAAGCGCGTCTCGGCCAGCCGCCGTTCCAGCGGGCCGCGGCGCCACCAGCCGATGTGGGCGATGCGCTCGCGCAGGTGCGCGAACATGCGCATCTCGCGCAGGAAGGTGGCGTTGAAGGCCAGTTCCTGCATGCGGTGCTCGATGTCCTGCGCCGACTGCGGTGCGGCGGCGTAGCGCAGCGGCGTGAGCATCACCAGCAGCGTGTCGCGCGTGGGTGTTTCCAGCAGCAGCGGGTAGACCGCGGGGTTGGCCGCGTAGCCACCGTCCCAGTGCGGCTGGCCGTCGATCAGCACGCTGCGGTGCAGGCGCGGCAGGCAGGCCGAGGCCAGCACCGCGTCCAGCGACAGCTCGTGGTCGCGGAACAGCCGCAGCCGGCCGGTGTTGGCCTCGGTGGTGGCGATGAACAGCCGCACCGGCGAGCGCCGTCGCAGCGCCTCGATGTCCAGCTGCTGGCGCAGCACGTCGCGCAGCGGGTTGAGGTCGAAGGGGTTGAGCTGCTCGGGCGTGAAATGGTGGGTCCACTGCAGCATCAGCCGCATGGCCGGTGCCAGTTGGTAGCCCGAGCCGTCGGCCCGCGGCACCGCCACCTCGAACGGCAGGCTGCCGGCCACGGCGGTCCAGAAGCGGCGCAGGGCCGCGCGGGCGCCCTTGCGGCCGCCGTCCATCAGGCCCTGGGCCAGCACCACCGCGTTCATGGCGCCCGCGCTGGTGCCGCTGACGCCGTCGAAGGCGACCCGTCCGTCCTCCAGCAGTGCGTCGAGCACGCCCCAGGTGAAGGCCCCGTGCGCCCCGCCGCCCTGCAGCGCCAGGTTCAGCGCGGGCGTGGCGGGCTGCCAGGGCAGGCGCATGTCGCGCGTCAGCGGTTGCGGCGCTGCCGCACGGCCGCCGCCAGCCCCTGCAGCACCGGCACGGTCTGCTCGAAGCTGATGCAGGCGTCGGTCACGCTCACGCCGGGCTGCAGCGGCTGGCCGGGCACGATGTCCTGCCGGCCTTCAAACAGGTGGCTCTCGATCATGATGCCGGTGATGCGCGCGTCGCCCGCGGCGATCTGCCCGGCCACGTCGGCCGCCACGTCGATCTGCCGGCGGTGCTGCTTGCTGCTGTTGGCGTGCGAGACGTCGATCATCACCTGCTCGCGCTGGCCGGCGGCCTTGAGCAGGGCGCAGGCGGTGTTCACGTCCTCGGCGCTGTAGTTGGGCGCCTTGCCGCCGCGCAGGATCACGTGGCAGTCGCGGTTGCCGCGGGTCTCGAAGATCGCCGACTGGCCCATCTTGGTCATGCCCATGAAGGCGTGCGCCGCTTGCGCGGCCTGGATCGCGTCGCTGGCGACCTTGACGCTGCCGTCGGTGCCGTTCTTGAACCCCACCGGGCAGGACAGGCCCGAGGCCAGCTGGCGGTGGCTCTGGCTCTCGGTGGTGCGCGCGCCGATGGCGCCCCAGCTGACCAGGTCGCTGATGAACTGCGGCGAGAGCAGGTCCAGGAACTCGGTGCCCACCGGCAGGCCGGCGCCCAGCACGTCCAGCAGCAGCTGGCGCGCCAGCTCCAGGCCTTCGTTGATGGCGAAGCTGCCGTCCAGGTGCGGGTCGTTGATGTAGCCCTTCCAGCCCACGGTGGTGCGCGGCTTCTCGAAGTACACGCGCATCACGATCAGCAGGTCCTCGGCCAGCGCGTCGGCCTGTTCCTTCAGGCGCCGCGCGTAGTCCATGGCCTGGCCGTGGTCGTGGATCGAGCACGGTCCGACCACCACGATCAGCCGGTCGTCCTGCCCGTGCAGCACGCGCGAGAGCGCCGCACGGCTGCTTTCCACCAGGGCCTGCGCGGCCGGCGGCGTGGGCAGCCACTCCTGCAGCAGCGCGGGCGTGATCAGCGGCCGCACCGCGCCGATGCGCAGGTCGTCGATGCGGGTGGTGTCGTGGGTGGACAGCGGCGGGGTGGCGGGAACGTGGGTCATGGTTCCGATTGTCGCCGGCTTGTTCGCAAAAGCCGTGTCAGGGCCTGCGGTA
>CAMLQP010000160.1 GCA_946482115.1 uncultured Comamonadaceae bacterium | reverse complement strand
GCGTGTTCACGGTGAACACGTTGAACTGGTGCACCTTGCGGAACTCGGCCATCAGTGAGGCGGGCGCGGCCACATAGCCCACCTTCCAGCCGGTCACGTGGTAGGTCTTGCCGAA
Source organism: uncultured Comamonadaceae bacterium (assembly GCA_946482115.1). The sequence continues at coordinate 6,760 of CAMLQP010000160.1, read as the reverse complement.
GCTGCTGACGATGAAGGCGCGCTCGGCCAGGGCTGGGTATCGTGCCGCGCTTTCGTGCGACTGGCCATCGAACACCATGTGCTCGTACACCTCGTCGCTGATCAGCAGCACGTTGGTAGGCGCCAGCAGGGTTTCGAGCTGTTGCATCTCGGCGGCGGTCCAGACCGTGCCGCTGGGGTTGTGCGGGGTGTTGATCAGCAGCGCCCGGGTGCGCGGGGTGATGGCGGCAGCGATGCGGTCGAAGTCGGGACGGAAGGTGCCCGGGATGAGCGGCACACGGACCACGGTGCCGCCGGCCAGCTCGATGTTGGGCACGTAGCTGTCGTAGCAGGGTTCCAGCACGATGACTTCGTCGCCCGGGTGCACCACGGCCAGGATGGCGGTGATGATGGCCTGCGTGGCGCCGGCCGTGACGGTGATCTCGGTGTTCGCGTCGTAGCGCCGGCCGTAAACGGCGGCAACCTTGTCCGAGATGGCCTGGCGCAGAACCGGCGCGCCGGGCATGGGCGGGTACTGGTTGTGGCCGGCCGCCATGGCGTCGGTGACCGCCTGCGTCAGCGCGGGGTCGCAGCCGAAGTCGGGGAAGCCCTGGCCCAGGTTGACCGCGCCGGTTTCGGTGGCCAGGGTCGACATCACGGTGAAGATGGTGGTGCCCACCCGGGGCAGCCGGCTTTGCAGGACGGGGGTGGTCATAGGTCGTAGTCGTCGGGCTGGCCTTGCATGGCCTTCATGATGAGGTCTCGGGACAATCGGTCGCTCAGCAGTTCGGCGAAGCGCAGCACGAAGTTGCGCAGGTAGATGCCGCGCTTGAAGGCCACGCGCGCCAGGTTGTGGCCGAACAGGTCGCCGGCCGGCCGCGCCACCAGGTCGGGCGTGGCCTCGGCGCCGGCCATGGCCATCTCCGCCACGATGCCCACGCCCATGCCGAGCTTGACGTAGGTCTTGATGACGTCCGAGTCGATGGCTTCGAGCACCACGTTGGGCTGCAGATGGCGCGCCGCGAAGGCGCGGTCGATGCGGGTGCGGCCGGTGAACGAGGGGTGGTAGGTGATCAGCGGCACCTGGGCCAGGTCTTCCAGGCCGACGCGTTCCTTGCCCAGCAGCGGGTGGCCGAAAGGAAAGACCAGCACGTGCTGCCACTCGTAGCAGGGCAGGGTGACGAGGTCGTCGTACTGCGTCAGCGATTCGGTGGCGATGCCGATCTCGGCCACGTCGGTCAGCAGCATCTGGGCCACCTGGTCGGGCGAGCCCTGGTGCAGGCTGACGCCCACCTTGGGGTAGGCCTGGCGCAGCTTGGCCACCGGCTGCGGCAGCACGTAACGCGCCTGGGTGTGGGTGGTGGCGATGCTGAGCTGGCCGCTGTCCTGCTGCGAGAACTGCTCGCCGATGCGTTTGAGGTTCTGCACCTCGCGCAGGATGACCTCCACGCTCTTGAGCACGTGCTGGCCGGGTTCGGTCAGGCGCTTGATGCGCTTGCCGTGGCGGGCGAAGATTTCCACGCCCAGCTCGTCCTCCAGCTCGATGATGGCCTTGGACACGCCGGGCTGCGAGGTGTGCAGGGCCTTGGCCGCCTCGGTCAGGTTGAGGTTGCGGCGCACGGCCTCCTGGACGAAGCGGAACTGGTGCAGGTTCATGGTCGGGGATTCTCCACGGCCAGCTCGGCCAGCAGGTCGATCAGCCGGTCCTGCTCGCCGGCGGCGGGCAGCAGCTCCAGCTCCAGGCCGGGGTGGCTTTGCTTCAGCGCCTGCGCCAGGCGTGGCAGGTCTTCGCGCGCGTGTTTGCCCATGCCCAGGAACACCGGCAGCACGCGCACCCGGCGCGCGCCGGCCTCAACGAGTTCGGCGACCGCCGCCGGCAGGTCGGGCTCGGTGAGTTCCAGGTAGGCACAGCGCACGGCGGTGCCGGGCGCGCGCGCGGCGACGCGCCGCGCCACAGCTTCCACGGGCTGGCGCCACTGCGGATCGCGGGATCCGTGCGCCAGCAGCACGATGGCGGTGTCTGCGGGGCTCATCGGCGCAGCACCAGCCAGCCAAAGGTGCCCAGTGCCAGCACCGAATACAGCAACGAGGGCGAGGCGGCCGCCAGCCAGGGCTGCCAGTGGTTGAGGTTGCCGATGTAGCCGAACACGTTGTTGAGCAGGAAGAAGCTGATCCCGGTCATCACGCCTCCGAACACGTAGCCCGCGATGCCGCCCGAGCGGAAATGCAGGTAGGCGAAAGGCAGGGCCAGCACCACCATCACCAGGCAGCTCAGCGGGTAGAACACCTTGCGCCAGAACTCGATCTCGTGGCGCTGGGCGGCCTGGCCGGTGCTTTCCAGGTGCTGGATGTAGGCGTAGAGGTCGGCGGTCTTCATGCGTTCGGGCCGCAGCAGGGCCACCGCCACCATTTCGGTGGTGATGCTGCTGGGCCAGCGTAGCGTGGGCAGCGCCTCGCTGCGGATGCGGGCGGCGTCGCGGTCGGTGGTATTGAATTCACGGCGTTGCACCTCCTCGAGGTGCCAGGCCATGTCGTCGCCGATGCGGCCGCCGGCCGCCTGCACGGTGGAAACCAGGCGGCCCAGGTTGTCGAATTCGTAGATGCGGACCTGCTGCACCTCGCCAGTGGCCGAGATGCGGCCGACGTTGACCGAGTAGGTGCTGTAGTCCTGCTTTTCCTTGAGCCAGGCGCCGGTCTGGCCCACGCTGATGCGGCCCTGGAAGCGCGCCTTGAGCAGCTGGGCGTTGCGGTCGGCCAGCGGGGCGATGTAGTCGCCCAGCGCGAAGGTCAGCACCACGAAGGCCAGGCCCAGCGCCAGCAGCGTGCGCAGGGCGCGCCAGGGGCCCAGTCCGCTGGTGCGCAGGATGGTGTATTCCGAGCTCTGGGCGAACCGGGCCATGACGAACACCGAGCCGATCAGCACCGCGATGGGCATGAGCTCGTAGAGGCGGTTGGGCACCTGCAGGGCCACGAACAGCAGCGCGTGCCGCAGCTGGTACACGGCGGCGCTGCCCGCCACCGAGGCCTTGCCGATGTCGGGCAGTTCGTCGACCAGGTCGAAGAAGAAGAACAGCGACAGGAAGGCCAGCAGCACGAACACCACCGCGCGCAGCACCTCGCCGTAGATGAGCCGGCGCAGCGTCCTCATGCGGCGGCCTCCGCGGGGGCTCGCCGCAGCAGGTCGCGCAGCTGCCAGTTGAACTGGCGCTTGACCAGCCAGCCGCCAGCCAGCACGAAGGCCGTGCCGTGCAGCCCCAGGAGCAGCGCCGACAGGCTGACCGCGCCGGTGGACACCCAGCCCAGCCCCAGGTTCAGCAGGTTGTAATAGAAGATGAAGGCGAACAGCGTGAAGGCCAGATTGCCCCCCCGGCCCGCACGTGGGTTGGCCGATGACACGGCCAGCGCGATCAGGACGAAGTTGAACGCGGTCAGCACCATGCCGAGGCGCCAGCCCAGCTCGCCCTGCGCGAAGCGGTCGCCCAGGTTCTGCAGCAAGGAGAAGGTGTCGGTGGACTTGGGGCCGCGGCCGGGGTTGAGCAGCGCCGCCTTGTCCCCCACCTGGGTGCCGTAGTGCTCGAACTCGCTGACCTTGAACTCCTTGCCGTCGGCCGAGCGGTCCAGGCGCTGCCCGTTGTCCAGCAGCAGGAACTGGCGGTCGCCCATCCATTCGATGCGGCCCGATCGCGCGGACGTCACGTTCTCCGTGCCGTCGTTCTGCACGGTGGAGATGAACACGTTGCGCCCCTGCTTGCCGTCCGGGCTGTCCTTGTCGATGAAGAACACCCGCCGGCCGCTGGCCGATTCCTGGAACTGGCCCGGCGCCACGCGTTCAAGATCACCCCGGTTCTCGAAGCGCCCTCGCAGGTCCTCGGTCTGGGTGTTGGCCCAGGGCCAGACGAACAGCACCAGCAGCGTGATGGCCAGCAGGACGGGCCAGGCGAAGCGCAGGATGGGCCGCAGGAAGCCGACCAGCCCGACGCCGCTGTTGTGCCAGATCACCATCTCGCTGTCGCCGTGCACGCGCGAGAGCGTGGAGACGATGGCGACAAACAGGGCCAGCGTCAGCAGCACCGGCAGGCGGCCCAGCACGGTGTAGCCCAGCACCAGCACCACCTCCTGCGGGTCCACGCTGCCGCGCGAGGCCAGGCCCAGCGTGCGGATCAGCAGCATGGTGATGACGATGGTGAACAGCACCACCAGCGTCGCTCCGAAGCTGCGGGCCAGTTCCTTGCGCAGGGAAGAATGAAATAACATCGTGAAAACCGTTTCAGCCCGCGATTATGAACTTTGAACTCCAAGCCCTCACCCTGACCCAGGCCGCCGCCCAGACCGCTGATGCGCTGGTGGTCGTCTGGCCCGATGCGGCCGCCACCCCGACCGCAGCTGACGGCGCCAGTGCAGCCCTCAAGGCCGCCCTGGTGGCCGGCGACTGGGAGGCCGGCGCCGGCAAGCTCTGGGCCAGCCGCCTGGTGACGGGCGTGAAGGCTCCACAGCTGGTGCTGGCAAGGGCCGGCGACGGCTCGCCGGCCCAGGTGCGCAAGGCGGTGGCAGCCGCGCTGGGCGCGCTCCGCCAGGGCGGTGTGAAGAAGATCGTGCTCTGGCTGGGCAGCCCCAAGGACGGCAGCGTCCTGCGGGCCGCCATGCTCGCGGTCTCCGAGGCCAGCTACACCTACACCACCACGCTGTCCAAGCCCAAGCCGCGCACGTTGCAGCGGGTGGTGCTCGGCGTGGGCAAGGCCGCCGCGCTGAAAGAGGCCTTCGCGCAGGGCGAGGCCCTGGTGCGCGGCACCGAATTCGCGCGCGAGTGGGCCAACCGCCCCGGCAACCACGCCACGCCGACCCAGCTGGGCCAGGCCGCCCAGCAGCTGGGCAAGTCTGGCAAGGTCAAGGTCGAGGTGCTCGGCCCCAAGGAGGTGAAGGCGCTGGGCATGGGTGCCTTCATGGCCGTGGCCCAGGGTTCCGAGCAGCCGCTGCGCTTCATCGTCATGCGCTACGCCGGCGGGCCCAAGTCGCAGGCCCCGGTCGTGCTGGTGGGCAAGGGCATCACCTTCGACACCGGCGGCATCTCCATCAAGCCCGCGCCCGAGATGGACGAAATGAAGTTCGACATGGGCGGTGCCGCCAGCGTGCTGGGCGTCTTCGCGGCCCTGGAGCAGCAGCGGCCCGCCGTCAACGTGGTTGGCCTGATCCCCACCTGCGAGAACATGCCCGACGGCCGTGCGGTCAAGCCGGGCGACGTGGTGACCAGCATGAGCGGCCAGACCATCGAGATCCTGAACACCGATGCCGAAGGCCGGCTGATCCTCTGCGACGCGCTCACCTATGCCCAGCGTTTCAAGCCGCGCGCGGTCATCGACATCGCCACCCTGACGGGCGCCTGCGTGATCGCGCTCGGGGGCGTGCGCAGCGGCCTGTTCAGCAACGACGACGCCCTGGCGCAGGCCTTGCAGAACGCGGGCGAGGCGGCGCTGGACCCCTGCTGGCGCATGCCGCTGGACGACGAGTACGCCGAGGGCCTGCGGACCTCCTTCGCCGACGTGGCCAACGTCGCCGGACGGGCCGGCGGCTCGGTCACGGCCGCCAAGTTCCTGCAGCGCTTCGTGGGCGAGGGCGCCTGGGCGCACCTGGACATCGCCGGCACGGCCTGGAAGAGCGGTGCCGCCAAGGGCGCGACCGGCCGGCCCGTGGGTCTGCTGCTGCAGTACCTGTGGGCACTGGCGGCCGAATCCCCGGCGCGCCCGGCCCGCAAAGGCTGACCGCATGGCCGAGGTGGCATTCCACTTCAACGTGGACGACAAGCTGGGCTACGCCTGCCGCCTGTTGCGCAAGGCCTGGCGCGGCGGGCGGCGTTGCATGGTGGTGCTGGACGCGGGCGACGTCGCGGCGCTGGATCAGGCGCTCTGGACCACGCCGGCCGACGAATTCCTGCCCCACGCGCGCGCCGGAGCGCCGGCGGCCGTCCTCCGCCACAGCCCCATCCTGCTGGGCGAACGCATCGAGGCGTCCTGGCCCGCCGACGTGCTGGTGAACCTGGGCAGCCAGGTGCCCGAGGGCATGGAGGCTTTCGGGCGCGTCGTCGAGGTGGTCAGCACCGAGCCACAGGACCGGCAGCAGGCCCGGCTGCGCTGGCGGCACTACACCGAGCAGGGCCATGCCCTGGTGCGGCACGATCTGGCCGCCACAGGCGGGGACCGGCATGGATGACGCGCCGCCGCCAGCCGGCCGCACCGGGCCGCCACGCTACGTGCCCACGCTGACCCAGGTCGTGCAGCCTGGGCCCGGGGTCGAGGCCGTGCCGACCGCCGTCGCCTGGGTGCCCGCGCCGGTGTCCGCAGCCATGCCCGACTCCTGGCCGGCATCCGCGCCGGCTGCGCCCCTGCCCGCGCCGCCCGACGACGAGGAGCGCCTGCTGCGGGTGCTGCAGCGGGTCGAGGTGCTGCTCGACCGGCGTCTTTCGGCCGCCGTGGCCCAGGCGGCCGACAGCGTGTCGCGGGAATTGGTCTCCCGGCTGAAGGCTGAAATCGAGCCTTTGATCCGGGAGGCGGTCGGGGAGGCGGTGGCCGAGGAATTGAATCCGGGGAATCATCCCCCGCTTTAAAGTCGCGCTAATGGGCCATTCGGGTAAATGATGGCGCTAGGGGCAAACCCTGTTGGTGCGGCGACACACCGGGAAACAGGGCGATTTTTGGAGTATCTTTACGGCTGTGGAGAAATAAGTCTCCGCTCAAGTTCCCGTTGTTCATTCCTTATTTTTTAGGGTCCATATGCAACTGAAGATGAAA
>CAMLQP010000159.1 GCA_946482115.1 uncultured Comamonadaceae bacterium | reverse complement strand
GGAGCCCGGCAGCGCGCCGCTGACGCAGGCGATTGAAGCGGCGCTCAAGGCCGGCTGACTCAGGGAGTCGCACGATCCGGCGCCGGGCCGCCCCAAGCCGGATCAGCCCCCCTGGGGGGCAGCGACCCGCGCAGCGGTGGAGCGTGGGGGCTCATTCGTCCAGAGGCGGCAGCCAGTCTCCGCTGGGGTTCAAGCGCGAAGCGCTGGCCTGCAGGCGCGCCATCAGTTCGCTGAGCCGCCGCCGCTCCTCGTCGCTGAAGGGCGAGAGCAGCTCGCGCTGGATCGCCGCGATGCGCGGGAACACCTCGTCGTACACGCGCCGCCCCTTGTCGGTCAGGAACACGTGCACCTCCCGCCGGTCGGACGGCTTGGGTTCGCGCCGCAGCAGGCCCTTGTCCGCCAGGCTGGTGATGGCGCGCGAGGTGCGGGCGCGGTCCAGCATGGCGCGCTTGGCCAGTTCGGACGACTGCACGCCCTCCACGTCCGCCAGGCTGGACAGCACGCGCCACTCGCGCCTCGTGATGCCGTAGTCGCGCTCGCACATGCGCATCACCAGCGGCCCGGCCGTGGCGTTGATGCGGTGCAGGCGAAAGAGCAGCAGGTCGTTCAGCTGTTGCGGGTGCTGAAACGGGTCGTCGTCGGTCATCGGATCGGGGGCCTCAGGGAAAACACCGGGAACGATTGATTTCTGCAATTGATTGTCCCTGCCTAGCATCCGGCCCTGCAGCGGGGCAAACCCGTTGGACACACGACAAACCGGAGACACGCCATGAACAAACGCCACCTGCTGGGTGCCGCCGCAGCGCTCGCCGCCCTCGGCGCCCTGCCCCTGCCCCTGCCCACGCTGGCACAGGACAAACCGCCTTTGAAAATCGTGGTGGGTTTTCCGCCTGGCGGCTCGGCCGACCTGCTCGCACGTCTGATGGCCGAGGGCCTGAAGAACGACTTCTCGTCGGTGATCGTGGAAAACAAGCCCGGCGCGGCGGGCCGCATCGCGCTCTCGCTGGTCAAGCGGGCCCCGGCCGACGGCCAGACCGTGGTTCTGCTGTCCAGCGGGCCGATGGTGCTGTTCCCGCACGTCTACAAGAAGCTCGACTACGACGCAGTGGCCGACTTCACGCCCATCTCGCAGATCGCGCACTTCCAGTTCAGCGTGGTGGCCGGTCCGGCCGCGGGCGCCAAGAGCGTGGCCGAGATGCTGGCCAAAGCCAAGGCAGCACCCGGCAGCGCCACCTACGGCACGCCCGGCGCCGGTTCGCTGCCGCACTTCATGGGCGTGCTGTTCGGCCAGCGGGCCGGCGCCGAGCTGACCCACGTGCCCTTCCAGGGCGGCGGCCCGGCCAACACCGCCCTGCTGGGCGGCCACATCCACTACAAGTTCGACGTCGTCACCGAAACCGCCGAGCTGCACCGCGCGGGCAAGGTGCGCATCATCGCCGTGACCGGCGCCCAGCGCGACCCGCAGGTGCCCGAGGTGCCAACGCTCAAGGAACAGGGCGTGGACATGGTGGCCACCGCCTGGTTCGCGATGTACGGCCCGGCCGGGCTCAAGCCCGAGGTGCGCGACACGATCAGCGCCGCCGTGGCCAAGGCGGTGCGCACACCCTCGCTGCGCGCCAAACTGGTCGAACAGGGTTACGAGCCGGTGGGCTCGACCCCGGCCGAACTGGCCGCCGCGCAGGCCGCCGACCTCAAGCGCTGGGAAGGCCCGATCAAGGCCACCGGCGTGCAACTGGACTGAGCCACCATGCGACTGTCTGCACCGACCCTTGAACATCTGTGCGATGTGGCCGTGACCATCGCAGCCCCCGTCGAAGTGGGGCCCACACCGGCCGGGTTCCGGCGGCTCATTCCCATCACCGGCGGCACGGTGACCGGTGCCGCCCTGAACGGCCGGGTGCTGCCGGGGGGCGCTGATTTTCAGCTCATCGTGGGCGACGGCACCCAGGCCCAGCTGGACGCCCGCTACGTGCTGGAACTCGACGATGGTTCGCGGGTGTTTGTGCAGAACACGGCCTTGCGCGTGGCCTCCGCCGAAGACTCCGCCCGCATCCGGGCCGGCGTGGCGGTGGACCCCAGCCGCGTGTACTTCCGCTGCCAGCCCCGTTTCGAACCCACCTCGCCCGACTGGGCCTGGCTGGCCGCACACCAGTTCGTCGGGACCGGCCTGCGCCAGCCCGACGCCGTGCACCTGAGTTTTTACAAGGTGTGCTGAACGCACCCGCTCGCTTCTTCTGAAAGAGATCCCGCCATGACCCGCTCGCTTCTTTTCCGTGCCCTCGCCGCTGCGGCGCTGGGCGCCGCCACCCTCTCCCCGGCGCTGGCCCAGTCCACCTGGCCGGACAAGCCCATCCGGGTGGTCCTGCCGTTCCCACCCGGCGGCCCCAGTGACATGGTCATCCGGGTGCTGACGGACAAGCTGCTCGCCAGCCTCAAGCAACCCGTCGTGGTCGACAACAAACCCGGCGCGGGCGGAAACATCGGCGCCACGATGGTGGCCCGTGCGGCACCGGACGGCTACACATGGCTGTGGACCCCGGACACGGTCCTCACCGTCAACCCGCACGTGTACAAGCAGACCGGCTTCAAGGCCGAGGACTTCGTGGCGGTGAGCATGGCCACGACGTTCAGCTCCACCCTGGTGTGCCATCCGAAATTGGGCGTCAAGACGCTGCAGGAGCTGGCGGCCAAAGCCAAGACCACCAAGATGTCCTACGCGTCGGGTGGGGCCGGTGTGCCGGGGCACCTGTCGATGGAGCTGCTGCAGACCATGGCCGGCTTCGACATGTCGCACGTGCCCTACAAGGGGCCGGCGCCGGCCATGCAGGACGTGCTGGGCGGCCAGGTGGATTGCGGCTTGCTGGCGGGGCCCACCGTGCTGCCCCACGTGGTCAGCGGCAGGCTGCTGGCGCTGGCCGTGTCCGGCACCAAGCGTTCGCCCGTGCTGCCCGATGTCCCCACCCTGGATGAAGCGGGCGTCAAGGGCTACCAGGCGGATTTCGGCCTCGCGCTGCTCGCCCCCAAGGGAACGCCCGAGGCCATCGTCACCCGCTTCCGCCAGGCCTTCGTCGAGGCGCTCAAATCCCCGGAAGTGGTCGAAAAGCTCAAGGCCAACGACCAGGTCGTGGTGGCCAGCACCGAAGCCGAGGCCGCGCGGTCGATCGAGGCCAATTCCAAGAAGTGGGGCGAGGTGGTGCGGCGCATCAAGCTCACCGTCGACTGACCTGAACACCGCACCATGACCCGCCCCAACATCATCTACATCGTCAGCGACGACCTGGGCTACGCCGACCTCGGCTGCTACGGCGGCCGGCCCGCCGGCTTCGGCGCGGTGTCGCCGAACATCGACGCGCTCGCGGCCGGTGGCCTGCGCCTGACCGAGGGCTACAGCAACTCGCCGGTGTGTTCGCCCACCCGCTTTGCCATGGCCACCATGCGCTGGCAGTACCGCCTGCGCGGCGCGATGGAAGAGCCCATCAACAGCCGCAGCAAAGGCAGCAGCACCCTGGGCCTGCCGCCCGAGATCCCCACCCTGCCCTCGCTGCTGAAGGACGCGGGCTACCGCACTGCCCTCATCGGCAAGTGGCACCTGGGCTACCCGCCGCACTTCGGCCCGCTGCGCTCGGGCTACGAGGAGTTCTTCGGCATCATGGCCGGTGGTGTGGACTACTTCACCCACTGCTCGTCGAATGGCGACCACGACCTGTACATCAACGACGACACCCACAAGGAGGTCGGCTACCTGACCGACGTGTTCTCGAACAAGGCGGTGGAGCATGTGAAGGCGCGCGCCGCCGAGGCCCGCGCCGGCACACCGTTTTTCCTGAGCCTGCACTACACCGCGCCGCACTGGCCCTGGGAGACGCGCGACGACGCGCACGTGGCGCCCGAGGTGGCGAAGAACCTGTTCCACCTGCACGGCGGCAGCGTCGAGGCCTACCGCCGCATGATCCACCACATGGACGAAGGCATCGGCTGGCTGGTGGCCGCGCTGCGCGAGGAAGGCCTGCTGGAGGACACGCTGATCGTCTTCACCAGCGACAACGGCGGCGAGCGCTTTTCCGACAACTGGCCGCTGGTGGGCGGCAAGATGGACCTGACCGAAGGCGGCATCCGCGTGCCCTGGATCGCGCACTGGCCCGCCGTGATCCCGCCCGGATCGGTGAGCGGACAACACTGCCTGACCATGGACTGGTCGGCCACCATGCTCGAACTCGGTGGCGGCCAGCCGCACCCGGACTACCCATTGGACGGCGTGTCGCTGGCCGCGCTGCTGCACGACCCGGCGCACCGCTTCGAGCGGCCCATGGCCTGGCGCATGAACCACCGCGGCCAGCGCGCGCTGCGCGAGGGCGACTGGAAGTACCTGATGGTGGACGGCCACGAGTACCTGTTCAACATCGCCGCCGACGCGCGCGAGCGCGCCAACCGCGCGCCGCTGGAACCGCAGCGCCTGGCACACATGCGCCAGCGCTGGCTGGACTGGGACGCCAGCCTGCCACCGATCCCGGTCGACGCCACGGTCAGCCTGGGCTACGGCGCCAAGGACATGCCGCAGCGCTGAAGCGTTGCCGGCCACGGCCCGGTAGCATCGGTGCTGGCCGACGGCTGGATCGGCCCCCGACACAAGGAGCTGCACCATGTCCCGTCTGCCCACCTACTACGTCTCGCACGGCGGCGGCCCCTGGCCCTGGATGCGCGAGCAGACCGGCGGCCGCTACGACCGGCTCGAAGCCTCGCTGCAGGCCATGGCCCAAGCCCACCAGGGCCAGGTGCGCGCGATCCTGATGGTCACCGCGCACTGGGAGACGCCCGACTTCACGCTGTCGTCCTCGCCCCAGCCGGGCATGCTCTACGACTACTACGGCTTCCCGCCCCACACCTACCAGGTCCACTACCGCGCCCCCGGCTCGCCGGAGCTCGCCCAGCATGCGCTGGAGCTGTTGCAGGCCGGCGGCGTGGCGGCCCGCCTGGACCCCGAACGCGGCTTCGACCACGGCACCTTCTCCGCCCTGCAGGCCGCCTACCCCGAGGCACAGATTCCGGTGGTGCAGCTCTCGGTGCTGCAAAGCTTCGACCCGGCCGCCCACATCGCCGCCGGCCGCCTGCTGGCGCCGCTGCGCGACGAAGGCGTGCTCATCATCGGCAGCGGCCTGAGCTACCACAACCTGCGCCTGCTCAATGCCGCCGGCACCGTGCCGTCCCAGCAGTTCGACGCCTGGCTGCAGCAGACGCTGACCGCGTCCACACCCGACGAGCGCGAGGCGCAGCTGCTGCAGTGGGAGCAAGCGCCGTCGGCCCGCATCGCGCATGCGCGCGAAGACCACCTGATCCCGCTGATGGTGGCGGTGGGCGCGGCGCACGACGAAGCCGGCGCCTGCGTCTACCACGAGGATTTGTTCATGGGGGTGGTGGCGGCGTCGAGTTTCCGGTTCGGGGCGGTGGCGGCGGGCTGACGCGGGCGCTGCACACGGTGGGCGTCAGACCCTGCGCCGCACGCCCACCGGCGCCTTCTCGCCCACCACGTCCACCACCCAGTCCACAAACACGCGCAGCTTCGCGCTCACGTACCGGTTCGGCGGGTACGCCAGGTACAGCGGCATCGGGTCAAAGCGCCAGCCCTTGAACACAGGCACCAGCTCACCGCGGGCCGCGTGCTCATCGGCCATGTAGGTGGGCAGCGGCAGGACCCCCAGTCCGGCCAGGCCCGCCGCCAGATAGGCGTTGCCGTCGTCCAGCGCCAGCACATGGCGGCCCTGCACGGTGATGCGTTCGTCGTCCCCGCGCTGCAGGGTGTAGGGCGGCACGCGGCCGCTGCGCATGTTCATGAACCCCACGACGCGGTGGTGCGAGTTCTCCAGGTCCTGGGGGTGTTCCGGCGTGCCGTGGCGCTGCAGATATGCGGGCGCGGCGTAGGCGCCGATCTGCAGTTCGCCCACCCGGCGCGCGACCAGCGACGGGTCGGTGATGTCGCCTCCGCGGATCACGCAGTCCACGCTGTCGCCGATCAGGTCCACCATGCGGTCGCTCACGCCCATGTCGATCTGGATGTCGGGGTACATCGCATGGAAGCCCGGCAGCGCGGGCACCAGCACGAAGCTCGCGAGCGGGCTGGGCACGTCCACGCGGAGCCGGCCGCGGGGCGAGGTCTTGGCGCTGGAGAGGCTGGTCTCGGCGTCGTCCAGCTCGGCCAGCAGCCGCACCACGCGCTCGTAGTAGGCCGCGCCGTCGGCCGTCACCTGCACCTTGCGCGTGGTGCGGTGGAGCAGCTTCACGCGCAGGTGTGCTTCAAGCTGCTGGATGAGCTGGGTCACGCTGGTCTTGTTCAGGCGCAGTGTGTCGGCCGCCTTGGTGAAGCTGCCGGCCTCGACCACGCGCGCGAATGCCTGCATGGCATCGAATCGGTCCATCGCGTTTCCCAGGGCCTCCGTGATTGTTCGGATTGCGCAAAAAGTGTTTGTGGCCGTGGCGGGTTGATGCGCGCGGGTGGCGTTCCTAGACTCCCCGACCTTCCCAACCATTGTTTCAGAAAGCCGATCCATGACCAGCCCACGCGACGTTGTTTTCCCCGCCGGCCGCCAGGCCTTGTACGAGCAGAACCGCTACTCGCCCGCCATCCGCTCCAACGGTTTCCTATTCGTCTCAGGCCAGGTGGGCAGCCGGCCAGACGGCTCGCCCGAGAGCGACCTCCCCACGCAGGTGCGCCTCGCCTTCCAGAACCTCAACAGCATCCTCGAAGCCGCAGGCTGCAGCTTCAAGGACGTCATCGACGTGACCGTGTTCATGGTGAACCCGGAGCAGAACTTCGAGGTGGCGTGGCCCGTGGTGCAAGAGCACTGGGGCGAGGCACCGCACCCCACACTCACCGGCATCGGCGTCACCTGGCTCTATGGCTTTCAGTTCGAGATCAAGGTGAT
>CAMLQP010000158.1 GCA_946482115.1 uncultured Comamonadaceae bacterium | reverse complement strand
GCGCTCTGGCTGCGCTACAACGGGCCGGACACCTCGCTGTCGTTCGAGATCATGCTGGACATCCTGCTGATCGTCGTGATCGGCGGCATGGGCACGCTCTACGGCGCCATCATCGGCAGCGTGCTGTTCCTGCTGGCGCAGAGCTACCTGCAGGATCTGTTGCGCTGGGTCGGGTCGACGGCCGAGGGCGTGCCGCTGATTCCCGCGCTCTTCACGCCGGACCGCTGGCTGCTGTGGCTGGGCCTGCTGTTCGTGCTGTCGGTCTACTACTTCCCCACCGGCATCGTGGGCCGGCTGCGCGAACGCGCCGCGCTCAAGGCCATCCAGGAGTGAACATGGGCACGCCGACCTCCCGTTACCTGCACTGCGAGGGCCGCGAGATCCACTACATGGAGTGGGGCGCGGAACATGCCGAGACCGTGATCGCCTGGCACGGCCTGGCGCGCACGGGGCGCGACATGGACGAACTGGCGGCACACCTGAGCAGCCGCTACCGCGTGATCTGCCCCGACACCATCGGCCGGGGGCTGAGCCAGTGGAGCCCGGTGCCTGACCAGGAATACTGCCTGGACTTCTACTCGCGCCTGGCCACCTCGCTGGTGGACCAGCTCGGGCTTCGGCGCTTCCACTGGGTGGGCACGTCCATGGGCGGCGCCATCGGCCTGGTGTGCGCGGCCGGGCGGCTCAAGGGGCGCATCACGCGGCTGGTGCTCAACGACAACGGCCCCGAGCTGGCCCCGCCGGCCCTGCAGCGCATCCGCGACTACGCCGGCAACCCGCCGGCGTTCGATACGGTGAGCGAACTCGAGACCTATTTCCGCGAGATCTACGCGTCGTTCGGTCTGCTGACCGATGCCCAGTGGCGTCGCCTCACGGAAACCTCCACCAGGCGCCTGCCCGACGGCCGGGTGACGCCGCACTACGACCCGGCCATGGTGCAGCAGTTCATCCACCACCCCGGCGACTACGACCGCTGGGAGGACTATGACCGCATCGATGTGCCGGTGCTGTGTCTGCGTGGCGCCGATTCGACCCTGCTGCTGGCCGAAACCGCCGAAGCCATGCGCGACCGCGGGCCGCGCGCGCTGGTGGTCACCATCGCCGGCTGTGGCCACGCCCCGGCGCTCAACGTGCCGGACCAGCTCGACCTGGTTCAGCGTTTCCTGGCGGGCGCCGCGTAGAGGGCCTGCCCTAGTTTTTGGCGCCCAGGCCGATGGCGCGTGCACGCGCCAGTTCCAGTTCGCGCGGGTCGGGTGAGGTCCGCGTGGGCCACCCGCCCAGGTGGCGTTCGCACAGGTCGGCCAGTGCGCGCATCCACTCGGCGTTGTCGTTGAGGCAGGGGATGTAGCCAAACCGCTCGCCGCCAGCGTGCTTGAAGGCTTCCTGCACCTCCATCTGGATTTCTTCCAGCGTCTCCAGACAGTCGGCCGCGAAGCCGGGGCAGATCACGTCCACGTGCTTCACGCCCGCCTGCGCCAGGGCCACCAGGGTGGGCTCGGTGTAGGGCTCCAGCCATTTCGCCTTGCCGAAGCGGGACTGGAAGGTGGCCACCCACTGGTCCTTGCCGAGCCCCAGGGCTTCGGCAAGCAGGCGGGCGGTCTTCAGGCATTCGCAGTGGTAGGGATCGCCCAGGTGCAGCGTGCGCTCGGGCACGCCGTGAAAGCTCATCACCAGTTTTTCGGGGCGGCCGTTGGTGGTCCAGTGCTTGAGCACCGAGGCCTTGAGTGCCTGGATGTAGCCGGGGTCGTCGTGGTAGCGGTTGATCCAGCGCAGCTCGGGCAGGGCGCGCACCCGGGCCGACCAGGCGCCGACCGCGTCCACCACGCTGGCGGTGGTGGTGCCGCTGTACTGCGGGTAGAGCGGCACGACGAGGATGCGTGTCACGCCCTCGGCCTTGAGCGCATCGAGCTGCGAGGCAATGGATGGCTGGCCATAGCGCATGGCGTGGCGCACCACCAGCTGGTGGCCGCGTTCTCCCAGATAGCCGCGCAGCAGCGTGGACTGGCGCTCGGTCCAGACCTTGAGGGGCGAGCCCTCCTTCATCCACACACTGGCGTATTTGGCCGCCGACCTGGCCGGGCGCACCCGCAGGATGATGCCGTGCAGGATCAGCCACCACAGCGGTTTCGGAATCTCCACCACGCGCGGGTCGCTCAGGAACTCGGCCAGGTAGCGCCGCAGGGCGGGGGCATCGGGGGCATCGGGGGTGCCGAGGTTGACCAGCAGAACGCCCGTGCGGGGCGAGCGGCCATGGGTGTGCGGAGGTTCGGTTCGAAAGGCCATGCGCTATTCTCCGACACCTATGCTGGACGTTTCCCGAATCAGGGCCATAACCCTGGACCTCGACGACACCTTGTGGCCCATCTGGCCCACCATTGCCCGGGCCGAGCAGGTTCTGGACACCTGGCTGACGGAGCAGGCGCCGGCCACGGCCGTGCGGCTGCGGGACGCCGAATGGCGGCGCGTGCTGCGTGCCGAGGTGGAAGCCACCCATCCCGAATGGGCGCACGACCTGACGGCGCTGCGGCGCGAGAGCATCCGGCTGGCGCTGGAGCGTGCGGGTGACGATCCCGGGTTGGCCGGGGCCGCATTTGACGTGTTCTTTGCCGAGCGCCAGCGCGTGGATCTGTTCGCCGACACGGTGCCGGCCCTGCGGGCACTGGGCGCGCGTTACCCCATCGTCGCGCTGTCCAATGGCAATGCCGATCTGGCCCGCGTGGGGCTGGAAGAACACTTCACCGCCGCGCTCAGCGCCCGCGAATTCGGCGTGGCCAAACCCCACGCACCCATTTTTCATGCGGCGGCCAGGCTGGCCGGGGTCGATCCCGGCGCCGTACTGCACGTGGGGGACGACCCGCAGCTGGATGTCCTGGGTGGCCTGGGCGCCGGCATGCAGGTGGCCTGGGTGAACCGCCAGGGCGCCGTCTGGGCGCATGCACCCCACCGGCCTCACCTGAGCGTGGCCCACCTGGGCGAACTGTGCGAACGCGTGCTGCAAGGAGGTGACGCATGAAGACGGGTGTTCTGGCCGTGCTGAGCGCCGGCCTGGTGTCGGCCTGCGCGGCCCCCGGTTCTGGTGCCGGCAACCTGTCCGGCCTGGCCGACAGCCGCTGGGTCCTGGCGGGTTCCGCCGTGCCGGTGGACCTGGTCTTCCAGGGGCTGGCCCAGGTGTCGGGCAGCGCCGGCTGCAACCGCTACACCGGCCCGGCCCGGGTGGAGGGCGCCAACCTGCGGCTGGGCCCGCTGGCCGCCACGCGCCGCATGTGCCCGGGCGAAGCCATGGCAGTTGAGTCGCGCGTGCTCAAGGCCCTGGACGAGACGCGGCAGGCGCGCATCGAGGCCCTGCAGCTGGTGCTGCTGGATGCCGGCGCGAAGGAAGTGCTGCGCCTGACCCGTCAGCCCTGAAGCGCGGCGCGGCCGGCGGCCAGGCCGCTGCGTACCGCGCCCTCGAGCGTGGCGGGGTAGGGACCATCCACAAAATCGGCGGCGGCCCACAGGCCGGACGCGATCTGCGCGCCGGGCCGTTGCAGGGCTGGTGTGCAGGCAAAGGTGGCGCGTTTTTCCACCACGGTGGTCAGGGCCTTCAGGCCACCCAGCCCCAGGGTCCGTTCGGTCTGGGCCAGGGCCTGCTGCTGCAGCAGCTCGCGCTCGCCCTGGCTGGCGCTGACCACCAGGGCCAGCTGCCCCGCCGGGCCGCCAAGCTGGCCGCGGTCGAACACGAACTGCGCGGGCGCCGCTGGCCCGGGCCTGAGAGCCAGCATGGGGTGCAACAGGCGCAGGCTGGACGGCCCCTGGGCATAGACGGTGGTGATCGCCTGGAAACGCAGCGCCCGGGCCTGCTGCGCCCAATGAGGGGCGAGCGGTTCGGCCAGCCGGGCGCATTCCACGCTGGAGGCGGCCAGCACCACCGTGTCGAAACGCTCACCATCGACCGACCAGCCCGGGGCGTGTGGCTGCAGCGTCATCACCCGCTGGCCCGGGCGCAGATCCGCGCCGTGCGTGTTCAGCCAGCGCGCGGCGGGTGCCGGCAGCAGCTCGGACAGGTCCTGACGGGGCAGCAGCAGCGTCGAGGCTTTCCACGGGGCATGGCCGGCGCCGAACAGGGCGTCGCGCAGCACGCGCAGGAAAACGGCACCGCTGGCCTGTGCCAGCGGCGTGTTGAGGGCCGAGACGCACAGCGGCTCGATCAGCTCGTCGCGCACGCGCGGGGGCAGCGCGGCGCAGAGGTCGGCCACGGAGCGGTCAGGCTCGCAGCGGAAGCCGCCCAGCCGCCAGCGCAGCGAGGCCGCCACCAGTCCCGCGCGTTCGGATACTGACCAGCCCGCCGTGGTGGCCATGGCCGCCAGCGCGTCCCACGGCGCTGGCCAGCGCGCGGCCCAGGCCGGCGTGCGCAGCCCGCCGCCGTCGGCAAAGGGCAGGGCCAGCGGCAGTGCCAGCAGGGCCTGTTGCAGGTCCACGCCCAGCCGCTGCATCAGGCCCAGCGTGGCGCCATAGGCACCGATCAGGATGTGCTGGCCGTTGTCCAGCGTTTCGCCTTCGGGGCCAGCCACGGCGCGGGCGCGGCCGCCCCAGTGGCGCGCGGCCTCGAACACCGTGACCCGCGCGCCGGCTTCGGTGGCGCTGACGGCGGCGGCCAGGCCGGCCCAGCCGCCGCCTATGATGGCGACCGTGGTCACGATCCGCCGCCGGTCCGCCCGGAGGCGGACCAGCCCCCCCGGGGGGTTGCGCCACACGCGCAGTGGGTACGCGCGCAGGCCTGTTTCATAGCCGGCCGAGCGCCTGGACCTTCCAGGCCAGCCAGAACTTGCGCAGCGGCGTGAGCGACACGCGACGCGTGAGCACCAGCTGCGGTTCCGTGGCGATCTCGCGCAGCAGGGTGCGGTAGATGCTGGCCATCATCAGGCCGGGTTTCTGGGCACGGCGGTCGGCGTCGGGCAGCAGCGCCAGGGCTTCGTCGTAGACACCCAGCGCGCGTTCGATCTGGAACCGCATCAGGGCCTCGAAGCGGACCGGGAAGCCGGGCTCCACCGCGCCCTGTCCACGTTTGATCAGCTCGTGGGCCTTGACGTCGAACCGCTGCAGCTCGTTCACCGGCAGGTAGACGCGGCCGCGCACCGCGTCCTCGCCCACGTCGCGCACGATGTTGGTGAGCTGCAAGGCCAGGCCCAGCCTGTGGGCATAGGCGGTGGTGCGCTCGTCGCTCTGGCCGAAGATGCGCGCGGCGACCTCGCCCACCACGCCGGCGACGAGGTGGCAGTAGCGCTGCAGCGTCGTGAAATCCAGGTAGCGGCTCTGGTCCAGGTCCATCTGGCAGCCGGTGATCACGTCCTGCAGCGCCCGTTCGGGGATGCCGAACCGGGGAACATGGGGCATCAGCGCTTTCATGACCGGGTGCTGGGGGGCGCCCGCGAAGGCCTGGCGCACCTCGTGGCGCCACCAGTCGAGCTTGGCCTGGGCCACCCCGGGGTCGCGGGCCTCGTCCACCACGTCGTCCACCTCACGGCAGAAGGCGTAGAACGCGGTGATCGCCAGCCGGCGTTCGGCGGGCAGGAACAGGAAGGCGTAATAGAAGCTGCTGCCCGAGGCGGCAACCTGTTGCTGGACGGCTTGTTCTTCTGGGGTCATCGGCGTTGGCGTGTTGCACGGGAAGTGTAAACAGCCGCCAGGGGCGATGACCGGCGCTGCCTAGAGCCGGTTGCGTTTCTCCCACTTGCGCTCGCGCACGCTGCGCACCTGGCCCTGTTCGTCCACGGTCTCCAGGCGCACGTCGAACCCCCAGAGCCGGGCGACGTGTTTCAGCACCTCGTCGGTCTGCTCGTTCAGCGGGCGGCGCTGGTAGGGCGTGTGGCGCAGCGTCAGCGACCGATCACCCTGCAGGTCCACGTTCCAGACCTGGATGTTGGGTTCGTTGTGCCCCAGGTTGTACTGGTCCGCCAGCTTCTGGCGGATGTGGCGGTAGCCCGAGGCGTCGTGGATGGCGGACACGGTGAGCTGGCTGTCGGCGTCGTCATCCAGCACGGCGAAGAGGTGGAAGTCGCGGATCAGGCGCGGCGAGAGGTACTGGGCGATGAAACTCTCGTCCTTGAAGTTGCGCATCGCGAAGTCCAGCGTCCGCTGCCAGTCGGCTCCCGCGATGTCGGGGAACCACTCGCGGTCCTCGGCCTCCGGGCTCTCGCAGATGCGGCGGATGTCGCGCATCATGGCAAACCCCAGCGCGTAGGGGTTGATGCCCCGGTACCAGGGGTGGCCCACGGGCGGCTGCAGCACCACGTTGGTGTGGCTCTGCAGAAATTCCATCATGAAGCCGGAGCCGACCACGCCTTCGTCGAACAGGCGGTTGAGCATGGTGTAGTGCCAGAAGGTGGCCCAGCCTTCGTTCATCACCTGCGTCTGGCGCTGCGGGTAGAAGTACTGCGAGATCTTGCGCACGATGCGCACGACCTCGCGCTGCCAGGGCTGCAGCAGGGGGGCGTACTTCTCGATGAAGTAGAGCAGGTTCTCCTGCGGCTCCTCGGGGAAACGCTGGGGCGCCTGCGCCTCTTCCGCGCGTGCACGCTGGGGCAGGGTGCGCCACAGGTCGTTGACCTGGCTTTGCAGGTAGGCCTCGCGCTCGCGCTGGCGCGCGCGTTCCTTGTCCAGCGAGAGCTTGGCCGGACGCTTGTAGCGGTCCACGCCGTGGTTCTGCAGCGCGTGGCAGGAGTCGAGCAGCAGCTCCACCGCCTCCAGGCCGTGGCGGGCCTCGCATTCGGCGATGTACTTGCGCGCGAACACCATGTAGTCGACGATGGCCTCGGCATCGGTCCAGGTGCGGAACAGGTAGTTGCCCTTGAAGAACGAGTTGTGGCCGTAGGCGGCATGCGCGATCACCAGTGCCTGCATGGTCAGGCTGTTCTCCTCCATCAGGTAGGCGATGCAGGGGTTGGAGT
>CAMLQP010000157.1 GCA_946482115.1 uncultured Comamonadaceae bacterium | reverse complement strand
GACGTGGCCGACAACATCTTCAACCCCGACCCCTACTACCAGCAGGGCGGGGACATGGTGCGCGTCGGCGGCATCCAATACACCATCGCGCCCAAGGCACCCATGGGCCAGCGCATCCAGAACCTCACGCTCAAGGGCCAGCCGCTGCAGGCCGAAAAGACCTACAAGGTGGCCGGCTGGGCCTCGGTGCAGGAGAACGTGCAGGGCGAGCCCATCTGGGACGTGGTGGCCGGCTACCTGCGCCACCACAAGACCGTGAAGCCCCCCCGCATCAACCAGCCGCGCATCGTCGGCATGGACGGCAACCCCGGCATGGCCTGAATTCCGGCGGGTGGCCCCGTGAAATTGTCAAATTTCACAGGGCTATCCGCTTGACAGCGCTGTCCGAATAATGGCGAGACCTCAACGCCGGGAGCCTCGCCATGCAAGCCCTTCAACACATCGAACAACTGCTGCTGACGCGGGACCGTGTCCAGCGCCGCTGGCTGTCCCAGTCGGCCCTGGCCTGGCTGCTGATGGGCCTGGGCGTGCTGACCATGCAATACGCAGCCTGGCAGGGCAATGTCGAGCGCTGGGTGGTGCTCTGCTGGGGCAGTGTCACCCTGGGCGGGCTGGCGCTGGCCTACCTGTCCATCCGCCGCGGCTGGAGCCGCCGCTGGCGCGACCCGGCGCTGACCATGCCCCAGCTCGGCTACGCCATCACCTGCGCGGCCGTGGGTTACGGTCTGGCGGGGCCGATGCGCGGTGGCGTCCTGCCGCCGGTGATCGTGGTGCTGCTGTTCGGCATGTACAACCTGCGCACGCGCGCCATGATCGGGCTGTCCGGCTACACCCTGTTCGCGTTCGGCGCCGTGATGCTGGCCATGGCCTGGCGCAACCCGGCCGTGTTCTCGCCAGTGGTGGAACTGGCGCATTTCGCGATGATCGCGGCGATGCTGCCCGCGGTGATCTTCTATGGCGTGCAGCTGGCGCGGGTCCGCACCCGCCTGGCCGAACAGAAATCCGCGCTGGGCAAGGCGTTTGACCGCATCCGCCGCATCGCCATCCTGGACGAGCTGACCGGCCTGTTCAACCAGCGGCACATGCGCCTGGTGATGGAGGCGGAGCTGAAGCGGCATGCGCGCCGGGGGCCGCCGTTTGTGGTGGCCCGGGTGGACCTGGACCCGGTGGCCGACGGGCACGACGAGCCGTGGTTCAAGGCCGTGGCGGCGCTGGTCGGTGGCATGGTCAGGCGCAGCGACGCGCTGTCGCGCTGGGGCGACCGCAGCCTGCTGCTGCTGCTACCGCAGACCGAGCCGGCCGATGCCAGCCGCCTGCTGGAGCGCGTCCGCTGCCGGGTGCGGCGCCTGTCGACGCCCGAAGGGGCCAGCCAGGATTCGCGCGCGACGCTGTCCATCGGCTACACGGCCGGCCGGGTGGACGACGCGCTGGGCGACCTGCTGCTGCGGCTGGAGCTGGCCGTTTCACAGGCCCGCACGGCCGGCGGCAACCGCGTGTTCTACGGCGAGCCCGGGTAGTCGCCGGGCAGCAGTATGGATTTGTCCACCGTGTCGATGCGGGTGTGGCCGCAGAAGGCCATCGAGATATCCAGCTCCTTGTGGATGATCTCCAGGCACTTGGTCACGCCGGCCTCGCCCATGGCGCCCAGGCCGTAGAGGAAAGGGCGGCCGATGTAGACGCCGCGGGCGCCCAGGGCGCGCGCCCGGAGCACGTCCTGGCCACTGCGCACGCCGCCGTCCATGTGGATCTCGATGCGGCTGCCCACGGCGTCGACGATGCCGGGCAGGGCGCGGATGCTGGACTCGGCGCCGTCGAGCTGGCGGCCGCCGTGGTTGCTCACGATCAGCGCGTCGGCGCCGCTCTGCGCGGCCAGCTTCGCGTCCTCCACGTCCTGTATGCCCTTGAGGATCAGCTTGCCGCCCCAGCGGTTCTTGATCCACTCCACGTCGCCCCAGTTGAGCGCGGGGTCGAACTGCTTGGCCGTCCATTCGCTCAAGGAGCCCATGTCGCCCACGCCCGAGACGTGGCCGACGATGTTGCCGAACTGGCGGCGTTTCGTGCCCAGCATGCCCAGCGCCCAGCGCGGCTTGGTGGCGATGTTGAGGATGTTGGGTATCGTCAGCTTGGGCGGCGCCGAGAGGCCGTTTTTCAGGTCCTTGTGGCGCTGGCCCAGGATCTGCAGGTCCAGCGTCAGCACCAGCGCGCCGCAGCCGGCGGCCTTGGCGCGGTCGATCAGGCGTTCGATGAAGGCACGGTCCTTCATCACGTAGAGCTGGAACCAGAAGCCCCGGCCGGCGTGTTCCGCCACGTCCTCGATGGAGCAGATGCTCATGGTGGAGAGCGTGAACGGGATGCCGAATTTGCGGGCCGCGCGCGCGGCCAGGATCTCGCCGTCGGCGTGCTGCATGCCGGTCAGGCCGGTGGGCGCGATGGCCACGGGCATGGCCGTTTCCTGGCCGACCATCGTGGTGGCGGTGCTGCGGCCCACCATGTTGACGGCCACGCGCTGGCGGAACTTGATGCCGTGGAAGTCGGCCTCGTTGGCGCGGTAGGTGCCTTCGGTCCAGCTGCCGGAGTCGGCGTAGTCGTAGAACATGCGCGGCACGCGCTTGCGCGCCAGCCGGCGCAGGTCTTCGATGTTCGTGATCACGGTCATGGGCCTGTCTCCGGTGTTCTTCGGTGGCCGCATGTTAGCGGGCCGGCGCCTTGCGGGTTTGAAAGCTGGCCGGGCCGCCTTGAAATTTCTTGGCCCGGGCGCCGTCAGCTGCTGCAGCTCACGCTGCCGCAGCCACTCATGGTGGCCGGGCGCACGCTGGTGCCCTCGGGCAGCGTTTCGGTTTCGCTGTCGAACCCCAGCGAGCGCATGTGTTGCGCCAGCCCGGCGTCCATGGTGGCCGCGTGCTGCGCGAACCATTCGGCCAGCGCCTCGGCCAGGCGGGTGATGATCCCGGTGTCGCCCTGGTTCAGGTAGTGGTCTTCCACCGCGCGCATGGTTTCGAGGATGGTGGCGTGCATGGACGCGTGGCAGTTGTCGGCCGCGAAGCCGGTGGCCAGCATCCAGCGGTCCTCCTGCGCGAAGTGCGCCTCGGTGTGCGCCAGGAAGGCGCGGTAGGGCTCCAGCTGCGCCTCGGGCGGCAGCGCCAGCAGCGCGTTGAGCTGGTCCACGAACTCGGCGTGGGTGTCGTCCATGCGGGCGTCGCCGGTGCGCAGCGAGTCGCTCAGGTCCAGGGGGGCGGTGGGCGTGGCGGTGGTCATGACCGGGAGATTATGTCGCGCGCGTGCGCCGGCGCTTGACACAGGTCAAGCGACAATGCGGCCATGGCCATTCCCGTCAATTCCGAAGAGGTCCACACCCCGCCCGTGCCGTCGGCCACCGTGATGGTGCTGCGCGACGGCGAGGCTGGCCTGGAGGTGCTGATGGTGCGCCGCCACGGCGCCTCCGGCGTGCTGGGCGGGGTGCACGTGTTCCCGGGCGGCAAGCTCGATGCCGCCGACACCCGGCAGCCGCCGGTCGGCC
Organism: uncultured Comamonadaceae bacterium; assembly: GCA_946482115.1. The sequence goes on along the minus strand of CAMLQP010000157.1, from coordinate 3,481 downwards.
GCACGCCCGAGCAGATGCGCGCCGCGCTGGGCGAGCCGGCCCTGGAGCTGCCCACCGCGCTGGGCCTCTTCATGGCCGCCCGGCGCGAGACGCAGGAGGAGGTGGCGCTGACGCTGGACGTCGACGCGCTGGTGCCTTGGTCGCGCTGGATCACGCCACGCGTGCCTTCGGTGACCAACAAGCGGTTCGACACCCGCTTCTTCGCCGTGCGCGTGCCGCCGGGGCAGACGCCGGTGGCGGACGCGCACGAGGCGACCGAGGCGGTGTGGCTCACGCCGCGCGAAGGCCTCACGCGCTACTGGAACGGTCTCATGGATCTCGCACCGCCGCAGATCATGACGCTGGCCGAGCTGACGCGGTTCGGGCGGGTGGAGGCGGCGCTGGCCCACGCGGTGGGCCGCCAGCCGCCGCTGGTCGAGCCCTGTCCGTTCGACGAGGGTGGCCGGCGCGTGGTCTGCTACCCCGGCGATCCCGGACACCCGGTGCCCGCGCGGGTGTGGCCCGGCCCCACGCGGCTGACGCACCGCAACCGCCGTTTCGAGCCGGAGGGCGGGCTGGAGGCGCTGCTCGCTCAGGCCTGAGCCTGGCGCAGCGCGTCGAGGAAGGCCTGGGTCACCCGCAGCGGCTCGGGTGAGCGGCGCACGATGGCCGAGAAGCCGCAGCGGTAGTTCAGCACGGTGGGGTTGACGGCCCGCATGAGGCCGTCCTGGACGAAGCCGCGCGCGTAGTGGTCGGGCAGGAAGCCCAGGTACCCGCCCGACAGGATGAACAGCGCCACGCCTTCCTGGTCCGAGGCGCTGGCCGCGCGCTGCAGCCTCCGCTGGTGGGTGAGCTCCATGTTCTGCGAGTGGTAGCCCAATGCGGCCAGCGGCTGCTGGCGCAGCGCCTGCCAGTCGGCCTCGGGGGGCGGGTTGTCGAACCAGGCGTGCCCGGGCCCCGCGTACAGCCACATGTCTTCGGTGAACAGCGGCGTGTAGTGCAGGCTGTCCGAGGGCCGGTGCTCGGGCACGATGCCGAGCTGGAACTGCCCGCCCATCACCCCGCGCTCGATGGCGGCCGTGCCGGCCACGTGCAGGTGCAGCTGCACCTGCGGCGCCAGCGCGCGAAAGGCCGCCAGCGCCTGGGCGATCCGCGCGGCGGGGTTGCTGGCGCATTTCTCGAACACCGCCACGTGCAACTCGCCGCCCAGGCGCTGGTGGATGTCGTGCAGCCGGCCCCGGAAGTCCTCGGTCGCGGCCAGCAGCTGGCCGGTTGCCGCGTAGAGCTGCTCGCCCTCGGGCGTGAGCGCGAAGCCCGCGCGCCCGCGCCGGCACAGCACCAGGCCCAGGCGGGTTTCCAGGTCCTTCACGTGGCGGCTGATGGTGGACATGGCGATGTTGAGCTCCAGCTCGGCCGAGGCCATGCCGCCGCAGTCGGCCACCGCCTTGAACACCCGCAGCAGGCGGATGTCCACGTCGTCGAGGCGGCCGATCAGGGCTTTGGTCTTCACTTTCATAAATCGTCAACCTTGGGTTGATATTCCATCATTCATGAGAGTAAACCACAGGCCCAGAATCGGCCCGACCGTTTCAAGGAAACCTCATGGATCTGACCGACTCCCGCCACCTGACCCCCCGCACCGATGCCGGACACCTGGCCGCGCACTGGATGCCCTTCACCGGCAACCGCCAGTTCAAGGCCCACCCGCGCCTGATCACCGCCGCGCGGGGCGCGTACTTCACCACCCACGACGGCCGCCAGGTGTTCGACGGCCTCTCGGGCCTGTGGTGCACCGGCCTGGGCCACGGCCGTCGCGAGATCGCCGAGGCCGTGGGCCGCCAGGCCGCCACGCTGGACTACTCGCCCGCGTTCCAGTTCGGCCACCCGCTATCGTTCGAGCTGGCCAACCGCATCGTCGAGAAGATGCCTGCCGGCCTGAACCGCGTGTTCTTCACCGGCTCGGGCTCGGAGTCGGCCGACACCGCGCTCAAGATGGCGCGCGCCTACTGGCGCGCCAAGGGGCAGGGCGGCAAGACGCGCCTGATCGGGCGCCAGAAGGGCTACCACGGCGTCAACTTCGGCGGCATCTCGGTGGGCGGCATGGTGGCCAACCGCAAGCTGTTCGGCCAGGGCGTGGAGGCCGACCACCTGCCGCACACCCAGCCGGCGGCGGGCAGCTTCCACAAGGGCATGCCCCCGACGGGCGTGGAACTGGCCGACGAGCTGCTCAACCTGATCGCGCTGCACGACGCCTCCAACATCGCGGCCGTGATCGTGGAGCCGTTCTCGGGTTCGGCCGGCGTGGTGATCCCGCCGGTGGGCTACCTGCAGCGCCTGCGCGAGATCTGCACCGCCCACGACATCCTGCTGATCTTCGACGAGGTCATCACCGGCTTCGGCCGCTGCGGCAGCTGGACCGGCGCCGAGGCCTTCGGCGTCACGCCCGACATCCTCAACTTCGCCAAACAGGTCACCAACGGCGCGCAGCCGCTGGGTGGCGTGGTGGCGAAGCAGGCCATCTACGACACCTTCATGGCCGCGGGCGGGCCGGACTACATGCTGGAGTTTGCGCACGGCTACACCTATTCGGCGCACCCGGTGGCGTGCGCGGCGGGCATCGCGTCGCTGGACCTGCTGGAGCAGGACAACGCCCTGCAGCGGGTGCGTGAGCTGGCGCCGCATTTCGAGCGCGCCGTGCACGGCCTGCGCGGCACGAAACACGTGCTCGACATCCGCAACTACGGCCTGGCGGCTGGCCTCACCATCGCGCCCGTGCCGGGCGAACCGGCCCGGCGTCCCTACGAAGTGGCCATGGCGCTGTACGACAAGGGCTTTTACGTGCGCTACGGCGGCGACACGCTGCAGCTGGCGCCGCCCTTCATCAGCACCACCGCCGAGATCGACCGGCTGGTCGATGCCCTGGGCGAAGCGCTGAACGCCGCGGCCTGATCAGGCCAGGCGCGCGGCAATCAGGCCAGGCGTGCCGCGTGGCGTGCCAGCTGCGCCCGCACCTGGGCCGGCGCGGTGCCGCCCAGGGTGTTGCGCGCGTGCAGCGAGCCCTGCAGGCTCAGCACGTCGTACACGTCCTTCTCGATGGACGGGTGGAAGCCCTGCAGCACGGCCAGCGGCAGTTCGGACAGGTCGCAGGCGTGCGAGGTGGCGGCCTTGACCGCATGGGCCACGGTCTCGTGCGCGTCGCGGAAGGGCAGGCCTTTCTTGACCAGGTAGTCGGCCAGATCGGTGGCGGTGGCGTAGCCCTTCTTGGCCGCGTCTTCCATGGCCCGCGCGTTGACGGTGATGCCACCCTCTTTCTGGCCCGTGGCCGGGTTGAGCTGGCCGCCCACCATCTCGGCGAAGATGCGCAGCGTGTCCTTCAGGGTGTCCACGGTGTCGAACAGCGGCTCCTTGTCTTCCTGGTTGTCCTTGTTGTAGGCCAGCGGCTGGCCTTTCATCAGGGTGATCAGGCCCATCAGGTGGCCGACCACGCGGCCGGTCTTGCCGC
>CAMLQP010000156.1 GCA_946482115.1 uncultured Comamonadaceae bacterium | reverse complement strand
GCCAGGGCACCGAGCTGGTGGCGCTGCAGCGCGACAACCTGGAGATGGGCAACATCGCGCCGCAGGACATCGCCAAGCAGATCCCCGCCTGGTCCATCCTGACCTCGGCCTACCTGTTCCGTGATGCCAACCACCTGGCCGCCTTCTTCGCCAGCGACATGGGCGCGCAGATGAAGAAGATGGCCGAAGACCAGCTCAAGGTGAAGGTGCTCGGCCCCACCTTCTTCGGCACCCGCCACGTCGGCCTCAAGGGCAAGAAGCGCATCAACGTGCCGGCCGACCTGGCCGGCGTGAAGCTGCGCATGCCGCCCGGCGACGCGTGGCAGCTGCTGGGCCGCTCGCTGGGCGCCAACCCCACGCCCATGGCCTACGCCGAGACCTACACCGGCCTGCAGACCGGCGCCATCGACGGCCAGGACAACCCGCTGCCCAACGTGCAGAACATGAAGTTCAACGAGGTGATGGGCCAGATCGTGCTGACCTCGCACCTGGTGGGCTTCGACCTGCTGACCATGAACCTCAAGGCCTGGAACGCGCTCTCGCCGGCGCGCCAGCAGGCGGTGCAGGCTGCGGCCGACAAGGCCATCGCCTGGAGCGCGGCCGAACACGTCAAGCGCGAAGCCGAACTGGCCGAGGGCTTCCGTCGCGGCGGCCTGGACGTCTACGCGCCGAACCTCGCGGCCTTCCGCGAACACGCGCAGAAGGTCTACCTCGCCTCCGATGAAGCCAAGAGCTGGCCGGCCGGCCTGCTGGACCGCATCAACGCGATGAAGTGACCGGGGCCACGCCGCGCATGTCCAACAAGACCCTGTCCTTACTGTCGCGGCTGGCCGACGGGGTGGCCGCCAGCCTGCTGGTGGTCATCTTCGGCGCCTTCATCCTGCAGATCGCGCTACGCTACCTGTTCAACTGGCCGGTGGGCTGGACGTCGGAACTGTCGGTCAGCGCCTGGCTCTGGCTGGTGCTGTTCGGCTCGGCCTTCGCGCTGCGCGACGCGGAGGAGATACGCATCGACTTCATCTACGCCAACGTGGGGTGGCGCGTGCGTCGCGCCATGGGCGTGGTGGGGTCGCTGTGCATCGTGGTGCTGCTGGCGCTGTCGCTGCCGGCGTCGTACGACTACGTGAGTTTCATGAAGGTGGAGAAGACCTCCTACCTGAAGATCCGCTTCGACTGGCTGTTCTCCATCTACCTGATCTTCGTGGTCGCCGTCATCGCGCGCCACCTGATCGGCGTGGTCCGCCTGCTGCGCGGCCGTGACCCGCTGCGCCCCGACACCCAAGCCCACTCCGCCCTGTGAACTTCACCAGCCCGTTCTCCCTGGCCCTGGGGGCCATCGTCGTGCTCAGCCTGCTGGGCGTCCCGGTCGGCCAGGCCATGATAGGCGGCTCCATCCTGTACCTGTACCTCAAGGGCATGGACATGGGCACGGCGGCCGAGCAGCTGCTCAACGGCACCTACAACAGCTTCCTGCTGCTGGCCATTCCGCTGTTCATCCTGGCCGCCGCATTCATGAGCGCCGGGCCCATCATGGACCGGCTGCTGCGCTTCTGCAACGCCGTCGTGGGCCGCTTCCCGGGCGGCCTGGCGCAGGTGAACGTGCTGCAGAGCGTGGTGTTCGCCAGCATGTCGGGTTCGGCCCTGGCCGACGCGGCGGGCTCGACCAAGCTCATGGTCAACATGATGACCCGCAATGGCCACTACACGCGCGCCTTCTCGGCCGCGCTGACGGCGGTGTCGGCGGTGATCGGTCCCATCCTGCCGCCGTCCATACCGCTGGTGCTCTACGCGCTGGTGTCGGGCACCTCCATCGGCTTCCTGTTCATCGCCGGCGTGCTGCCCGGCCTGCTGCTGGGCGCGGTCCAGATGGCGCTGATCCACTACCAGGCCAAGCGGCGCGGCTTTCCGGTGGAGGCCCCGGTGCCGCTGCGCGACATGCCGCGCGTCACGCGCGAGGCCCTGCCCGCGCTGATGCTGCCGGTGATCCTGCTGGGCTGCCTCTACAGCGGCATCACCACGCCCACCGAGGCCGCCGGCCTGGCTGCCGCCTACGCGCTGCTGCTCACCGTCACGCTCTACCGCAAGAGCGTGACCTGGGGCGAGATCGGCGAGGCCGTGGTTTCCAGCGCACGTGTCAGCACGTCCATCGGCATGCTGATCGCCGGGGCGCTGGTGTTCAACTATGTGATCACGGTCGAGAACATCCCGGCCTCGCTGAGCGTGGTGCTCAAGACACTGGATCTCTCGCCGCTGGGTTTCCTGCTGCTGGTCAACCTGCTGCTGCTCCTGCTGGGCTGCTTTCTGGAGGGTTCGACCATCATCCTCGTCATCCTGCCGGTGCTGCTGCCCACGGCCACGGCGCTGGGCGTGGACCCGGTGCATTTCGGCGTGATGGCGGTGCTCAACATCATGATCGGCCTGGTCACGCCGCCCTACGGGCTGCTGCTGTTCATGACGACCAAGATCGCCGAGGTGTCCATGGGCGAGCTGCTGGCCGAGGTCTGGCCCTACCTGGGCGTGATGCTCGGTGCGCTGGCCCTCGTCACGCTGTGGCCCGACCTGGTGCTGTGGCTGCCGCGTCTGGCGGGTTACACCGGCTGACCGGCACCTACGGCGGCCCGCACGGCGTCCATGGCCCGCCGTGCCATGGGCGACGGCGTGCGGTTTGCCAACTCCACCAGGCCCATGTCGGCATAAATCGCAGGCAGGTCGGTCACCGTCAGCTGCACCAGATTGCCTGCTGCCAGGTCTTCGTGCACGCCCGCGCCCGCCGAGGCGATCACGGTGTCGCTGCCCAGCGCCAGCCGGCACAGCAGGTGCATGTCGTCGCATTCGACCGCCAGCACCGGCGTCTGGCCGGCGGGCAGCTCCAGCAGCCGGCCGATCATGATCTTCACGGCCGACGGCATGCGGGTGGCGCCGATGCCGTAGCGCCAGGCTTCGGCGAAACGGCAGGGCCGGTCGGCGAGCGGGTGCCCCGCGCGGGCATAGAGGTGCGCGTGCTGGTGGCCCAGCGGCGTGACCCGGATCTGCGGATCGGCCGGCAGATCGCGCCGGTCGGCGATGAAGAATTCGATGTCTTCGGCGAGCAGCCGCTGCAACAGCAGCTGCCAGTTGCCCAGCTCCAGCCGCAGGCTCACCGACGGGTGCTGCCGCCGCAGGGCGGCCACCACCTGCGGCAGCAGGGTGGCGGCCGGAAACGGACCCGCGCCGAACGCGGTGTCGCCGAGGGCGCCGTCGCGGTACAGCGCGGCTTCGCGCTGGAGGCTGCGCGCCTCGAACAGCAGCCGCCGGGCGCGCTCGATCAGGAAAGTGCCTGCCGGCGTGGGGCGTACCTGGCCCCCTTCGCGCTCGAACAGGCGCAGGCCCAGGTCGGCCTCGATGGCCTGGATGCTGCGGCTGAAAGCCGGCTGGCTCAGGTGCACGCGTTCGGCCGCGCGCGCGAAATGGCACTCGTCGGCGAGCGCGGCCACATGTCCCAGGCGCTTGAGGTCCAGCATGTGGCAATGCTACGGATGCATTGACCTGCTGTCAAAAATGCATTGGACGCATGGGTTGCAGGGCCGAAGAATCCGCTCCACAGACTGGCCGCGGCGCCGACACAAGGAGACAAACGATGAACCCGTTGCTGCAGAACACCCTGATCGTTGCGGCGATCCTGGGCTTCGCTGGCATGGAGTACGTGAGCCGGCGCTACCGCGACACGGTGCGCGCCACCGCCAACGACGCCAAGCTCGAGCTGCTGATGTTCCTGAGCCTGCTGGCGGTCTGCCAGCCGGTGGCGCTGCTGGGCGCCAACGCACTGTGCGAATGGCTGATGCCGGCGCAGCGCGGCGCCTGGGCGGGCTTGCCGTGGTGGGCCATGGTGGGCATCTTCCTGGTGGCCGACGACATGACGCAGTACGGGTGGCACCGGCTGTCGCACACGCCGCTGCTGTGGCCGCTGCACCGTGCCCACCATTCGGCGCGCTACATGAGCATTCGCGTCACCTACCGCAACAACTTCTTCTACTACCTGCTCATGCCCGGTCTGTGGCTGTCGGGCGTGCTGATCTTCCTGGGGCTGGGGCCGGTGTACGCGGGCTATGTCGTGGTGAAGGTGACAGTGATCCTTGGCGCGCACTGCGCCTGGCGCTGGGACGAGCCGCTGTACCGGGTGCGCGCGCTGCGCCCGCTGATGTGGGTGGTGGAGCGCACCATCTCCACCCCCGCCACCCACTGGGCCCACCACGCGCTGACCAACACCGACGGTGTCGGGCATTACAAGGGCAACTTCGGCAACCTGCTGTTCTTCTGGGACATCCTGTTCGGCACGGCCCACATCACGCGCCGCTACCCGGCCGAGGTCGGCCTCAAGGACGACCGGCTCTACGGCGACGAACACTGGGCCGACCAGATGTTCTACCCGCTGTCGCGGTCGCAGCGCGCGCACTCGGCGCTGCGCCCCGGCGGCCGCCCCTACGACGAGACGGCGGACGCCGGGACCTGAGCCTCACGCGCCCGGCTCAGCGCGCCGACAGGAAGTCGCCCACCTCCAGCAGCACCAGCTCGTTGTCGTCCGCGCGGTTGGGTTCGCGGCTGCTGGAGAAGGGCAGGTTGTTGTCGTTGCCCACCACGATGTGGCGCGCGTCCACCCGGTCCACGTTCTCGATGGTGAAGAACGGGAAGGTCAGCACGCCGTTGGTCAGCGGCTTTTTCGCCAGCCGCTGCGGGTCCTGGATGTTCATCAGGTCGATGTGGGCGATCTTGCGCACCGGGCCGCCCACGTTGGCCTCGTTCATCTCGATCTTGTAGACGCGCTTGAATTTCGCCAGGTCGTGGAAGCAGTCGGTGCGTTTCTGGTCGGCCGGGCAGGCCTTGTCGGCCGTGCCTTCGCCGTTGTCGCGCTCGATCACCAGCGCGGTGGTGGCGTCCAGCAGGTTGAAGTCGCCGATGGCGTGGTGGTTGGCCTCCAGCACGTACTTCCAGTGGCGCCCGGTCCACTGTTTCGTGGCCACGTCGAACTCCAGCACCCGCAGGTAGGATTTGCCGTCGATCTGCTCAGGTGCCTTGGCGGCGGCGTCCCACAGCGCGCCTTCGAGCAGCGGGTAGAGCTTGCGGCCGTCGGGCGAGGCGGCCATGCCCTCGAAACCCTTGGAGCGCAGCACCTGGAAGTCCACCGCGCCGCCGGGCGCGCCGGGCGTGCGCACCTGCGGGTGGTCGGGCGAGCGCACCACCTTGCCGTCCACCTGGGTCTCGTACACCGCCTGGACGCGGCCCTTCATGTCGGCCTGGATCAGCCAGGGGCCGAACTCGTCGCCCACCCACAGCGAGCCACCCGCGATCTGGAAGCTCTCGGGATCGAAGTCGGCGCCGGTCAGGTAGCGCTGGGCCGTGCCTTCGTTGGCGATGCGGAACGGCACCTTTTTGTCGGGGTCGTGCAGGAACACGGTTTCCAGGCGCTTGAACGTGCCGGCCTTGAAATCCACCGCATAGCGGTTGAGGAACAGCATGAAGTCGGGCGAGTTGGCCTTGGCGCCCGCGCCGTTGTCGGTCAGCAGCCAGTAGCTGCCGTCGGCCATGCGCCTGATGCCTGAATGGCCCTGCACCGGCTGGCCCTTGAAGGGTAGCGACACGCCGGTGGGCCGGCCAGCCGACAGGCCTTCGATGCTGCCGATGCGGTCGGTGCGCTGGGCTGTGGTGAACTTGCCGGCGGTGCGCAGGTCGGCCGGCGCGTCCTTGGGCGCATTCACGAAGGTCTGTGCGGGCAGGATGGCGTGGCCCGCCAGCGTGGCGGGATAGGTGGTCTGGGCGTGGGCGTTGCAGGCGAAGGCAAGGGCCAGCGAGGCCACCAGGGCGTTGATGTGTTTCATCGCGACAGATGCGGCAGTTGAGGGAAGCCGCATGCTGCGCAGGCCCGGTGACAGGCGTTTGGCAATTGGGTGGCGGTACCGTGACATCGTTCTCCAGGTGGAACGATCTGGTTGATTGAAGGCATCTAGTCTGAATATCGTTCCAGGAATATGCTCATTCCGTGGCTGCAAGGCGCAGCCCCCACCGCAACCTGGAGATCAGCATGAAACCTGTCATTGGCATCCACAGCGCGCCCCGCCCGCACTGGGTGGGCGATGGCTTTCCCGTGCGTTCCCTGTTCAGCTACGACGGCCTGGGCCGCGAGCTGAGCCCTTTCCTGCTGCTGGACCACGCCCAGCCCACCGACTTCGCGCCCGCGAAACGCCCGCGTGGCGTGGGTCAGCACCCACACCGCGGCTTCGAGACCGTGACCATCGTCTACCAGGGCGAGGTGGAACACCGCGACTCCACCGGCGCCGGCGGCCTGATCGGCCCGGGAGACGTGCAATGGATGACCGCGGCCTCGGGCATCCTCCACGAGGAGTTCCACTCCCCGGCCTTCAGCCGCCGCGGCGGCACCCTGGAGATGGTCCAGCTCTGGGTCAACCTGCCATCCCGCGACAAGCTGGCCGCGCCCGGCTACCAGACCCTCCTGGATGCCGACATCCCCAACCTGCCCCTGCCTGGACAGGCAGGCAGCCTGCGCCTGATCGCCGGCGAATTCGACGGCCGGCGCGGCCCGGCACGCACCTTCACCGGCATGGACGTGTGGGATATCCGCCTGAACCCCGGCAAGCCGTTGACCCTCGACCTGCGCCCCGGCCGCAACACCGCGCTGGTGGTACTGCGCGGCACCTTGCTGGTGAACAGTGACGAACTGGTGCGCGAAGGGCAGCTGGTGCTGTTCGAGCAAGGCGGCGATGAGCTGCTGCTGGAGGCCAATGGCCAGGCCCTGGTGCTGCTGCTTTCCGGCGAGCCCATCGAGGAGCCGATCGTCGGCTACGGCCCCTTCGTGATGAACAGCGAAACCGAAATACGCCAGGCGATCGAGGACTTCCAGGCCGGCCGCTTCGGCCGGATGAACGACTGACAGTCACATGCCGGCCGGGCGCTGCCCGGCCTGGTCAATCCCCCACGACGGATGCGTGGGCCGGCGGGTAACCGCACCGGCCAGGACGGCCTTCACCCGGAGAAAAGAGGAAACGCCATGAACAACTTCGCCCAAG
>CAMLQP010000155.1 GCA_946482115.1 uncultured Comamonadaceae bacterium | reverse complement strand
TTCCTGCACTCGGTGGGCAACTTCCAGCTGTACGACCCGGTGAGCAAGATCCTCTTCTCCGGCGACATGGGCGCTTCGCTGGTGGATGACGCCAGCCCGGTGATCGACTTCGTCAATCACATCCCCAACATGGCCGGTTTCCACCGCCGCTACATGGCCAGCAACAAGGCCTGCCGCTTCTGGGCGCAGATGGTGCGCGAGATGGACGTGGCGATGATCGTGCCGCAGCACGGCCGGCCCTTCGTCGGCGAGGCCATGATCAATGCCTTCCTCGACTGGATCGAGCACCTGGAATGCGGCCTCGACCTGCTGACCCAGCAGGACTATCGCCTGCCGGACTGATACCTCCGCCACATCGGCGCGATCGGCGCTATTGCCGGTCACGCCAGGCATGCTAGCGTCGGCTCCTCTCCATCACTGCGAGCGAGTCCGATGCCGCGTCGAACCCTCCTGGCCGCCGGCCTGCTGCTGAGCGCCGGTCCCCTGGCCGCCGAGACCTGGCCCATTCCCGAGTGGAGCAGCCAGCCGGCGGCCGTCACGCCCGCCGTGCAGGCGCTGGACGACTATGCCTTTCCCGTGCGCGACGACATCAGTCGCGCCGGCGTGCGCAGCGACGCGCTGCTGGTGGTCAAGGATGGCGTGATCGTCCACGAGCGCTATGCCGCTCCTACCACGGCGCAGACCCCGCACCTGGCCTGGTCGGTGAGCAAGAGCCTGTTCGCCAGCGTGCTCGGCGTGGCCTACGGCGAGGGGCGCTTCAAGCTGGACGATGCGGTGGCCAAGCACTATCCGCCGTTCGCCGCGCACCCCGAGGTGAAGATCGGCCACCTGCTCAACTGGGCCTCGGGCCTGGACTGGCAGGAGGACTACGAGTACGCGCCGCTGAAATCCTCGGTGGTGGCCATGCTCTACACCCGCGGGCGTGCCGACATGGCCGCCTTCACCGCCAGCCATGGTGCGGCCGCCGTCCCCGGTACGCGCTTCTCCTATTCCAGCGGCGACAGCAACGTGCTGGGCGCCAGCCTCAAGGCCATGGTCGGCGAGCCGGCCCACAGCCACTACCCCTGGACCGCGCTGTTCGAGCCGCTGGGCATCGGCTCGGCGGTGTGGGAGCGCGATGCCAGCGGCACCTTCGTCGCCTCGTCCTATGCCTACCTCACCGCCCGCGACCTGGCCCGCGTCGGCCTGCTGATGCAGCGCGACGGCCGCTGGGGCGCGCGCCAGCTGCTGCCGGCCAGCTGGGTGGCCTTCAACCGCACCCCCTTCGCCAACTACCGGCCCGACCCGCAGCAGCCCGATGACGCGGTACCCGGCGGCCAGTGGTGGCTCAACGCGCAGGTCGCGGACGCGCGCCGGCCCTGGCCCGACGTGCCGGCCAGCGCCTTCGCCGCCCTCGGCCACTGGGGCCAGGGCCTCTACGTGCTGCCGGAGCAGAAGCTGGTGGTGGTGCGCTACGCCGACGACCGCGACGGCAGCTACCGCCACAACGAACTGCTGAAACGGGTGCTGGCCGCCTATGGAGAACAGCCATGATCCGTCGTCGTCCGCTGCTGTCCGTGTCCCTGGCGCTGCTCGCCGGCCTGATCCTGCTGGCCTGGAGCAACCGCGTCCACCTGGCCGCCTTCCCCGGCATCATCGGCGCCTACTCGGCCAAGGAATACTGTTCCTGCCGCTATGTCAGCGGCAATCCGGCCGAGTACTGCGCCGGCTACGTCGAGCAGTACCTGCCGCTCGGCGCCCTGCACGATGACGCCGAGCGCAAGCGGGTGACCGCCGAGGGCCTGGGCAGCCGGCAGACCGCCGCCTGGCTGGGCGAGCGCCACGGCTGCCAGCTGCAGAGCCAGGCCGATCCGCTGTGACCGCCGCGGACGGTTGCCTGCCACAAGCTGCAACCGTCCGGCGTTTGGCAAGGCCGGCCGGGGCCGCTATCGTTGCGCTCAAACCGCAACGCAAGTGAACCCATGGTCAAACCCCTGCTCACCCTCGGCGGCGCCCTGCTCGCCGCCGGCCTGACCCTGCCGGCGCAGGCCGACTGGTACCTGGACAACGAGTCCTCGCGCCTGTCGTTCATTTCCACCAAGGCCGGCAACCTCTCCGAAGTGCACCGCTTCCTCACCCTGCACGGCAGGATCGACGCCAAGGGCGCGGCGCGCCTGCGCGTCGAACTGGAGTCGGTGAGCACCGGCATCCCGGTGCGCGACGAACGCCTGCGCAGCCTGCTGTTCGACGTGGCCAACTTCCCCGACGCGCGCATCATGGCCCAGCTCGACCTGGCGCCGATCACCGACCTCGCGCCCGGCGCCCAACTGGAGCTGAGCCTGCCGATCCAGGTGGAAATCCGCGGGCGCAAGCACGCCTACATGGCCGAGCTGCTGGCCACCCGCCTGGACGACCGGCGCTTCCAGGTGGTGACCCTGGCGCCGCTGGTGCTGCATGCCGAGCACTTCGGCCTGGAGCCGGGCATCGAGGAACTGCGCAAGGTGGCCCGGCTGTCCACCATCAGCCTGTCGGTACCGGTCGGCGCGGTGATGATCTTCACCTCGCGATGAGCGGCGCCATCTTTCCCTGGAAGTCGGGCAATCGTTTCGAGCTGCTGGTCGACGGCCCGGCCTTCTTCCCGGCCATGCTCGCGGATATCGCCGCGGCGCGGCAGCGCGTGCTGCTGGAACTCTACCTGGCCGAGGACGGGCGCTGCAGCGAGGCCCTGGTGCAGGCCCTGTGCGCGGCGGCCGGGCGTGGCGTGCAGGTGCTGTGCCTGTTCGACGACTTCGGTTGCCTGGGCCTGGGCCGCGCGCTGCGCGAACGCCTGGCGGCTGCCGGCGTGCAGCTGCGCCTGTACAACCCGCTGCGCTGGCGCCGTGGCGTGCGCAACCTGTACCGCGACCATCGCAAGATCCTGGTGGTGGACGAGGCCAGCGCCTATGTCGGCGGCACCGGCGCCACCGACCAGTTCTGGCGCCCGCAGGCGCCCGAGGCCGACTGGCACGAGGTGATGGTGCGCATCCAGGGGCCGCTGGTGGCGCACTGGCGGCTGCTGTTCGAGGGCCAGTGGCTGGCCTGCGAGGGGCGCAGCCCCTGGGCCCCCGGCCATGCGCCCGGCCTGGCCTATCTGCCGCCCTGCCCGCCGCTGGGGCAGGGCATGGGCCGGGTGGCCTACGCCGACTCGCGCCAGCACCGCGACATCGTCCACTCGCTGCTGCGCAGCCTGGGCCAGGCCAAGCGCCGGGTATGGCTGGCCACGCCCTATTTCCTGCCCAGCCGCAAGGTCCGCCGCCAGCTGATGCGCGCCGCCGCACGCGGCGTCGAGGTGCGCCTGCTGCTGACCGGGCGCAACACCGATCACCCGCCGGTGCGCTACGCCGGCCAGCGCTACTACCCCAGGCTGCTGCGCGCCGGGGTGCGCATCTTCGAGTACCAGCCACGCTTCCTGCACCTGAAGATGGTGCTGGTGGACGACTGGGTCAGCGTCGGCTCGTGCAACTTCGATCACTGGAACCTGCGCTTCAACCTGGATGCCAACCTGGAGGCGCTGGATGCGCAGCTGACCCTGGCGGTTGCCGAGTCCTTCGTCGCCGACTTCGCCGCCAGCCAGGAGGTGACCCTGGAGGACTGGCGGCGCCGGCCGCTGCTCAGCCGCCTGCGCCAGCGCCTGTGGGGCTGGCTGGACCGGGTGGTGGTCAACCTGCTCGACCGCCGGCGCTGAGGGCGCCCGGCGGCGCACTCACCAGCCGGGCACGCCGCTCATGTCCGGCAGCTTGTGGGCGATGCCCTTGTGGCAGTCGATGCAGGTGGCCTGGCCGCTGCCCAGGGCGGTGGAGTGCATCTGCCGTGCCCGCGGGCTCTGCCGGGTGAAGTCCATGAAGTCGAAACCATGGCAGTTGCGGCACTCCAGCGAGTCGTTGGCCTTGAGCCGGGCCCACTCGTGTTCGGCCAGCTCGCGGCGCTTCTCGAGGAACTTGTCGCGGGTGTTGATGGTGCCGAAGATCTTGCCCCAGACCTCCTTGGAGGCCTGCATCTTGCGCGCGATCTTGTCCGTCCACTGGTGCGGCACGTGGCAGTCCGGGCAGGTGGCGCGCACCCCCGAGCGGTTGCTGTAGTGGATGGTGTCCTTCAGTTCGACGTAGACGTTGCTTTCCATCTCGTGGCAGGAGATGCAGAACTGTTCGGTGTTGGTCGCCTCCAGGGCGGTGTTGAAGCCGCCCCAGAAGACGATGCCGGCGATGAAGCCGCCGAGGGTGAGGAAGCCCAGGCTGTAGTGCACGCTGGGCCGGCGCAGGATGCCCCAGTAGTCGCGGAGCAGGGCGAGCATGGCTTTCATGGGCACCTCAGGGCTGTTGGCCGGCCTGCTGCACTTCTTCCTGCAGCACCTGGTCGATGGTGCGGAAACCGTTCTTCACCAACGGTTGCACCTCCTTCTGCGGCACATGGCACTGGACGCAGAAGTAGCGCCGTGGTGCCACCGCGGCCAGGGCCTGGCCATCGCGGTCCATGTAGTGGGTGATGCTGATCATCGGCGCCTGGGTCCTCGCGCTGCCCGCCCGGCTGTGGCAGGTCAGGCACTTGTTGCCGTTGGCGTCCACCTGGTAGCCGCGGATGGCGTGGGGAATGGTCGGCGGCTGCTCGGGGTAGTTGCGTTCGCGCTTGAGGTCCTTGTTCTCGTCGTTGGCCAGGGGCGGCGCGGGCAGTTCCTGGCTGATCGTGCCGCCGGGGCGGCGGCCGTCCGGGGCGGGAGCATCCAGCGGGTAGTCGGCGGCCTGGGCGAGGCTCGCCAGGAATACCAGCAGCAGGGGCAGGCTTCTCATGATCGGGCTCCTCAGGCCAGGCTGACCAGTTCGATGCGCACCGCGCACTTCTTGTAGTCGGTCTGCTTGGAGATCGGGTCGGTGGCGTCCAGGGTGACCTTGTTGATCAGCTTGTTGGCGTCGAAGAAGGGCACGAACACCAGGCCGCGTGGCGGCTTGTTGCGCCCGCGGGTCTCGATGCGCGCACGCATCTCGCCGCGCCGGCTGATCACCTTGACCTCGCTGCCGCGCCGCGCCTTGAGGTCGCGGGCGTCGTCCGGGTGCATGTACACCAGGGCGTCGGGCACCGCGCGGTACAGCTCGTCGACGCGCTGGGTCATGCTGCCGGTGTGCCAGTGTTCGAGGACCCGGCCGGTGCTGAGCCAGAACGGGAAGTCCTTGTCCGGCGCCTCGGCCGGTGGTTCGTAGGGCAGGGCGAAGATGATCGCCTTGTTGTCCGGGTGGCCGTAGAACTGCACGCCGCTGCCTTTCTCGACGTAGGGATCGAGGCCTTCGCGGTAGCGCCAGCGGGTCTCCTGGCCGTCGACCACCGGCCAGCGCAGGCCGCGCTCGGCATGGTAGGTGTCGAAGGGCGCCAGGTCGTGGCCATGGCCGCGGCCGAACTGGGCGTATTCCTCGAACAGGCCCTTCTGCAGGTAGAAGCCGAAGGCCTTGGCTTCGTCGTTGGCATAGCCGGCGGCCAGCTCGCTGGCGGGGAAGCGGTCGACCTGGCCGTTGGCGAACAGCACCTGGTACAGGGTCTTGCCCTTGTACTGCGGGGCCTTGGCCAGCAGCTCTGCCGGCCACACCTCGTCGGTGCTGAAGCGCTTGGAGAATTCCACCAGTTGCCAGAGGTCGGATCTGGCCTCGCCCGGCGCCTGGACCAGCTGGTGCCAGAACTGGGTGCGGCGTTCGGCATTGCCGTAGGCACCTTCCTTCTCCACCCACATGGCGCTGGGCAGGATCAGGTCGGCGGCCTGGGCCGAGACGGTGGGGTAGACGTCGGACACCACCACGAAGCATTCCGGGTTGCGCCAGCCCGGCAGTACCTCCTGCATGATGTTGGGCCCGGCCTGCATGTTGTTGCTGGCCTGGGTCCAGTAGAAGCGCAGCACGCCGTCCTTGAGCTTGCGGCTCTGCTCCACGGCGTGGAAGCCGGGCTTCTCCTGGATGGTGCCGGCGGGCAGCTGCCAGATCTTCTCGGCGGTGGCGCGGTGCTTGGGGTTGGCCACCAGCAGGTCCGCCGGCAGGCGGTGGGAGAAGGTACCCACCTCGCGCGCGGTGCCGCAGGCCGAGGGCTGGCCGGTGAGCGAGAAGGGGCTGTTGCCCGGCTCGCTGATCTTCCCGGTGAGCAGGTGGATGTTGTAGATCAGGTTGTTGGCCCACACGCCTCGGGTGTGCTGGTTGAAACCCATGGTCCAGAACGACATGACCTTGCGCTTGGGGTCGGCGTACAGCTCGGCCAGGGCCTTGAGGCGTTCGGCCGGCACCCCGGATTCCGCGGCGGCGCGCTCCAGGCTGTAGGGTTTGACGAAGGCGGCGAACTGCTCGAAGGAAATGTCCGTCCAGGTGTTGGCACTGGCGGCGTTCTTCGCCTTCTGCTCCAGCGGGTCGGTGGGGCGCAGGCCGTAGCCGATGTCGTCGGTGCCCTTGGCGAAGCGCGTGTGCCGGGCGACGAAGTCCTTGTTCACCGCGCCGCTCTGGATGATGTGGTTGGCGATGTAGTTGAGGATGATCAGGTCGGTCTGCGGCTTGAACACCATGGGGATGTCGGCCAGGTCGAAGCTGCGGTGCTCGAAGGTGGACAGCACCGCGACCTTGACCTGCGGCTGGCTGAGGCGGCGGTCGGTGACCCGGCTCCACAGGATCGGGTGCATCTCGGCCATGTTCGAGCCCCAGAGCACGAAGGTGTCGGTCGCCTCGATGTCGTCGTAGCAGCCCATCGGCTCGTCCATGCCGAAGGTGCGCATGAAGCCCATCACCGCCGAGGCCATGCAGTGGCGGGCGTTGGGGTCGATGTTGTTGGAGCGCAGGCCGGCCTTCATCAGCTTGTTCGCCGCATAGCCCTCCCACACGGTCCACTGCCCGGAGCCGAACATGCCGACCGCCTCGGGGCCGTTGGCGCGTAGCGCCTCCTTGACCTTCAGCGCCATGATCTCGAAGGCCTGCTCCCAGCTCACCGGCTGGAACTCGCCCTGCTTGTCGTACTGGCCGTTGCGCATGCGCAGCAGCGGCTGGGTCAGGCGGTCGACGCCGTACATGATCTTCGACAGGAAGTAGCCCTTGACGCAGTTCAGGCCGCGGTT
>CAMLQP010000154.1 GCA_946482115.1 uncultured Comamonadaceae bacterium | reverse complement strand
TCCAACTGCGGCACACAGCTGTTTTCTGATTCAAGCGGTCGTCCGGGACTTACGGTTGTGCGGGTCGGCACTCTGGACGATCCGTCGGCGGTCAAGCCAACTACAAACATCTGGGTGGCAAGCGCGCCGAGTTGGGCTTGCGTTGATCAGACGCTAGAGCAGTTTCAAGGCGCGCCCGGTGTGGCGCCGCCAACAAAGACGTGAGGCCGGACCCTTCCATAGAGGGGCTAGTCCTCGTAAGCCGGGTCTGGTTAGACGTTGTCACCGGGCAGGCGAAGCCGAGGCCGGATAGAGCGAGCGACGCCCCAACCAATAGTCCACCGACACTCTCCCCGCTCCCCGCCCCAACAAATACAACAACGGCACCGCCCACGTCAGGTGCGTGGGCCACGCCGAGGGGTACACCAGCAACTGGATCACCGCCGTCATGCCCAGCAGCGCGGCGGCCGAGAGCCTGGTGGCCAGGCCCAGCACCAGCAGCACGGGGAACAGGTGTTCGGCCCAGGTGGCCAGATACGCCGCCCATTCGGGCGGTATCAGCGGCAGCGCGTAGTCCTCGCTGAACAGCAGGAAGGTGGTGTCGGTCAGCGTCAGCCAGCCTTCCACCTTGGTGCGGCCCGATATGAAGAAGATGGCGCCTATGCCGAAACGCGCGGCCAGGGCGATGAGGTCGTGGCTGATCCAGCGTTCCAGTGTGTCGGTGACACGTTGCGTGAGGCTTGGGGTGTTTGACAGCGTGGGGTTCATGGTTCTATCGCCGTGAAGGCGCCTTGTGTGACGAGTGCGGCCAGCGTGTGGCCCAGGTCGGCTTCGGGGTGGTTGGCCTGTGTGGTGGCCAGGGCTTCGAGCAGGGTGAGGCCCGCCGCGCAGGCCGTCAGCAGGGTGTGGGCGGTGGCGGTTAGCAGCGTGGCCTGCACGGCGCCGTGGGGGCGGGTGAACAGCGCGCCTTCGGCCAGCCAGTGGGGCGGGTTGGGGTCGGCGTGGGCCTCGCGTGCGGCCTGCCACAGGTGGAACACGGGCCATGCAGCGCTGTGGTGCCAGTGCGCCGTGGGGTGCAGGTGCAGCCGGGTAGTGGCCAGCGTGTCGGGCGCGAGGGTGGCCAGGTCTTGTGGGGTGAGGCAGGGCGCATCGGCGGCCAGGTGGCTGGCCATCCACAGCTGGTCCAGCTGGGCCACCTCGTGCAGCCAGGGCAGCTCGCCGGGGCGCAGCGCGTGGGCAATGGCAGCGGGGAAGTGTTCGCCGTAGGCGTGCAGGCGGCCGTCGGCGGGCGGGTGGGCGCGGGCGTAGTCCAGCGCCACGGCCTGTAGCCAGTCGTCACCCGTCAGGTGGCGCACGGCGGGGTAGAGCGCCAGCAGGTTGTCCACGCAGCCCTTCAGCACCGTGTTGCGGTACACCGCAAAGCCGGGTTGTGTGGCCCAGGCGTGTTCGGCGCTGGGCGTGGCGCTCCACAGGTCTTGCCAGAAGGCGTGCTGGAAGGTGGCCAGGTTCATGCCGTGGCCTCCGCTGGCAGGCTCAGCGTGCCTTGGGCGCGGGCGCGCTCGGCCATCAGGGTGTCAAAGGTGGGCAGGTTGCCGTCGCGCTCTATCAGCGTGGGGCGCGGGCCGGTGCGGGCCACCAGGTGTTCGTAGAGTTGCCACACGGCTTCGTCCACGGGGGCGTCGTGGCCGTCGATCAACAGGCCCGTGTGCAGGCCGTTCTCCAGCGCCGGGTCGGCGTGGTGGCCGGCCAGGTGGATTTCCATCACGGCGTCGGCGTTCACGCGGTCCAGCCAGTGGTGGGCGTGGGTGCCCAGGTTGTGGGCCGACACAAAGACGTTGTTCACATCCAGCAGCAGGCCGCAGCCGGTGCGGCGCACCAGCTCGTGCAAGAAGTCCACCTCGTCCCAGTCGTGCCCGGGCAGCGTGAGGTAGTGCGACGGGTTTTCGATGGCGATGCGGCGTTGCAGGCGGTCTTGCACCTGGCCGATGTGGGAGGCGATGCGCTGCAGGGCTTCGTGGGTGCGCACGATGGGCAGCAGGTCGGGCGCGTAGTGCGGGCCCAGCCGGCTCCAGGCCAGGTGTTCGGACACCAGCGCGGGCTGCAGGCGCTGCACCAGTGCGACCAGCCGCTGCAGGTGCGCGCCATCGGGTGGCTCGTGGCCGGCCAGCGAGAGCGACACGCCGTGCAGCGACAGCGGGTGCCGCTCGCGAACGGCTTCCAGCCAGGCCAGGCGCGGGCCACCGGCCACCAGGTGGTTTTCGGGGTGGACCTCGAACCACAGCCCCGGCGCCCGTGCCTTGCACGCGGCGTCGAAGTGCTCCGGTTTGAGGCCCAGGCCGGCGCCAAGCGGGGTCATCGCGATCAGCTTTTGATCGGTTGCAGCGAGCCCATGCCGGTGGGCGTCTTCATGCCCACGCAGGAGCCGGCGGGCACGTATTTCCAGGCGTTGCCCTGGTAGTCCATCTTGGACGTGCCGGCGCAGGTGGTGCCGGGGCCGGCGGCGCAGTCGTTCTTGCCGGCCAGGGCCACGCCGTAGCAGCGCTCCTTGGCGCCGGCGGGCTTGGCGTCGGGCATGTTGGCCTGCGCCAGGGCGGCGCCGGTGGAGAGGGCGGCTAGGGTGGCCAGGGTCAGGCTCAGGGTGGACGATTTCATGGGTGGCTCCGAAGGGTTGATGGACGCACCGATCAGCCGGTGGCGTTCCGGGGGGTAGTTCGCAGCGGATGTGGCGCGGGTTACAGCCGGGTTGAAAAATCGTGTGGATTTATTTTTCGGTGCCGCTGTAACCTTCGGGGGCCATGACACGAATAGACCCCGTGACCGCGACAGAGCACGAGCTGCACGGCCTTTTTGTGGCGGGGTTGGACGGCGACGCCGCCGCCTACCACCGTTTTCTGCAGCGCCTGGGGGCGCTGCTGCGCGGCTATTTCCGCCGCCGGCTGCAGCAGCTGCCCGACGAGGTGGAAGACCTGGTGCAGGAAACCCTGATGGCGGTGCACGCCCAGCGCCAGACCTACCGGCGCGGTGAACCGCTGACGGCCTGGGTGCACGCGGTGGCGCGCTACAAGCTGGTGGATCTGTGGCGGCGGCGTGAGCGCCACGATGCGCTCAACGAACCGCTGGATGACGAACTGGCCGTGTTCGCCACCGACGACCACGAGGCCGGCACGGCGCGGCGCGATCTGGGCCGGATGCTGGAGCAGCTGCCCGCCAACCAGCGCCTGCCCATACAGCACACCAAGCTGGAGGGCCTGTCGGTGCAGGAGACGGCGCAGCTGACCGGCATGAGCGAATCGGCCGTGAAGGTGGGGGTGCACCGGGGCCTGAAGGCGCTGGCGCGGCAATGGAAAGGACAGGCATGAAAACCGACGAACTGATTGGGCTGCTGGCGGCCGACGCCAGCCCCGTGCCCCGGCATGCGGGTGAGCGCCGCCTGGCGCTGGCCTTGCTGGTGGGCGGGCTGCTGGCACTGGCCTGGGTGGCGGGCGGCTACGGCGTGCGCGCCGACCTGGCCCAGGTGGCCTGGACCGCACCCTTTGCGTGGAAGCTGGCCATGCCGCTGGCGGTGGCCGTGTGCGCGCTGGTGGTGGTGTTCCGGCTGGCCCACCCCGGGGCGCGTGTGGCGCCCGGCTGGCGCTGGGGGCTGGTGCTGCCGGTGGCGCTGCTGTGGCTGTGGGCGGCGGTGGTGTTGGCCACGGCCGCGCCCGAGTCGCGTGCCGACCTGGTGCTGGGCCAGACCTGGCGCACCTGCGTGTTCAACGTGACCGCCACCGCGCTGCCGGTGGGCGCGGCGCTGTTCTGGGCCTTGCGCGGCCTGGCGCCCACGCGGCCGGTGGCCACCGGGGCGGCGGCTGGTTGGCTGGCCGGTGCCGTGGGCGCCAGCGTGTACGCGCTGCATTGCCCCGAGATGGCCGCGCCCTTCCTGGCCGTTTGGTACGTGCTGGGCATGGTGGTCTGTGCCGGGCTGGGGGCGCTGGCCGGCCGCTGGGCCCTGCGCTGGTGAGTGTGCGCATGGGTGGCCCGCGCGTCGTCTACCTGCAGCCCGAAGCGCCGCCCAAGCCCGCGTGGGGAGCACCCTGCAACGGCTGCGGCATCTGTTGCCTCAGCGAACCCTGCCCGCTGGGTGTGGTGGTGTCGCGCCGCCGCAGCGGGGCCTGCGCCGCGCTGCGCTGGGATGCCGCTGCCAGCCGCTACCACTGCGGCGTGCTGGCCGATGCGCGGCAACCGCTGTGGCGCTGGCTGGTGCGGCGCTGGATGGCGGCCGGTGTGGGGTGCGATGCAGCGCTGATTTCAGAGCCGGCGCAGCAGCACCCAGCCGCTGCCGGCGACCAACAGCAGTAGCACCGGGAAGCCGATCACCGGCGCCCACTGCAGCGCTGCCGCACCCAGCACCGGCGCCAGCACGCCGCCCAGGGTGTACGACATCACCAGCACGGCGGTGCTGTTCACCAGCGTGATGCCTTGCTCGCGCGAGCCGATGTCGATCATGACCAGCGTGTAGAGGCAGCCGCCCGCGCCGCCCCACAGAAAGGCCACCGGAGCGGCCAGCCAGGGCGTGCCAGCCACCCAGGGTATGAGCAGCGTGGCCGCGAGCGTGACGCCCGCGCACCAGCGCATCAGCCGACGGCGCACCTGCGCGCCGTCGCCCCAGCGTTGCCGGGGGTGATGGGCCAGGCGGTCGGCCAGCATGCCGGCGGGCAGCATCATGAGGGCGCTGCCCAGCCCGCTGGCCGACACCAGCAACGCGGCGGCCGCCGCGCCCAGGCCCAGGGCCAGGCCGTACAGCGGCAGGATGGCGGTGAGCCCGCTTTCAAAAAAACCGCCCACGAAGCCCACGGCCATGAACACCGGATGCGCGCGCAGCGCGTGCCACACGCCGCGCCAGCCCACGGCGGCCGATCCGGCGTCGTGGGCGCGCGGCAGCGGCGGTATCAGCAGGCTCCAGGCGAAGCCGGTGGCGATGAAGGCCAGCGCGGTCCACAGCGCGGTGTCGCTCTGCGCGCCCAGCGTGGCCAGCAGCACCGGGCCGATGACGAAGGTGGCGCCCACCATGGTCTCGAAGATGCCGACATAGCGCCCGCGCTGGCGCGGGGGCGAGAACTCGGCCACCACGGCCTCGGCCAGCACCCAGCGCAGGCCCGACGACATGCCGCCGAACAGCGAGAACACGAACCACAGCGGCAGCGCGCTGGTGAGCGTGTAGCCCAAGGTGGAGAACATGGGCACCGCCGCCGACAGCCAGAAGGTGCCGCGCCGGCCCAGCCGCTGAGTGATGGCCGAGGCGAACGGCGTGATGAGGAAGATGCCGACCCAGCCGGTGGCCGCGAACACGCCGGCCAGCGCGGTGGACACGCCGTCGCCCTTGAGGCGCAGCAGCAGCAGCGGGGCGAGCATGAAATACCCCACCAGCTCGAAGAAGGTGGAGCCGAAGATGGCGACCAGGCCACGGCCGGCGTGTTCTGGCCGCGCACCGGGTGTGCCGTGCACGGGCAGCGGGTGTTCGCTCATGGCCGCGCGTCCAGCAGCGTCCGCGCCAGCTCCGCGAACCCCTGGCCGCGTTCGGCGCGGGTCACGTAGCGCGGCAGGTGCTGCAGCTGCGGCACGAAGCGCGCGATGTTGGCCACCCCCACGCTGTGCGGGAAGTGGGCGAACATCACCTGGTCGTTGGTGGAGTCGCCGATGTAGGCCCAGCGGTCCAGCTCGCCGTCCAGCTCGCGGCCCAGGCGTTCGCGCAGCATCCAGCGCGCGCCGGCCAGCTTGTCGTGGTCGCCGATCCAGCCGTTGATGTGGATGCTGCTGACCGTGGCCCTGAGGCCCTGCGCGCGCATCAGCGCCACCACATGCGCGATGGTGGCGTCGTCCAGCGTGGTGAATTCGCTGTGGTCGATGGCGATGTCGGTCTCGCGGCCGGGGCTGTCGGTGGCGCGCCGCGCGCCGGGCACCTCGGCCTCCACCTGGGCCAGCACGCGCTGCAGGTGGGCGAAGTTGGCACGCCGGGTCGCCTCGTCCTGCAGGTAAAGGCGGTCGCCGCCGGGCAGCAGGGCCACGGCGCCGTTCTCGGCCACGATGGCGTCCACCGGCCAGGCCTGCCCGCCCTGCGCGAACGGCAGGCTCCAGCCCACCGGGCGGCCGGTGATGGCGAACACGTGCAGGCCGGCCTGGCGCAGCGCGGCCAGCGCGGCCAGCGCCTCGGGTTCGATGGCGCCGTCTCGGGTGAGGGTGTCGTCGATGTCGGTGAACACGCCGACGATGTGGGCCCGCTGGTCGGCGGGCCACTGGCTGAGTGCAAGCATGGGTCGAGGATATCGCAGCGTTTTTTGACAATTTGTCACAAATCGCGATTTTGACTATGCTGCCGGCTTCATAACCCCGGAGCGAGGACTCACATGAATGCACAAGCCATGGGCTGGTTGAAGGCCGCCGTCGTCTATTTCGTGATCGGTGTGGCGTTGGGCATCTACATGGGGGGGAGCAACGACCACACGCTGCGGCCGGTGCACGCCCACCTCAACCTGCTGGGCTGGGCCTCGATGGCGCTGATCGGGTTCTTCGTGCTGCATTTCGGTGACCGGCTCAACGCCCGGCTGGAGCGCGTGCAGTTCTGGCTGCACCAAGTGGGCGCGGCGGTGCTTTTCGTCACGCTGGCGCTGTTCATACTGGGCCATGCGGCGGCCGGGCCGGTGCTGGGCATCTCGTCCATGGTGGTGGGGGTGTCGGTTCTGCTGTTCGCCTTCAACGTGTTCAAGTCGCTGCGGTAGAATCTGCCCATTCCGAGGAGCGTTGCAGCGCCGTTTTTCACAGGCGCGAGGCTCGGAACCCATCACGCAACGACGCTCATCCACTTCTGTGCGGTGAGCGTTTTTCCCCCTCCCCGCGGCAAGTGGTTTTTTCAAACACGTTTTGGAGCAAACCATGAACGCACGCATTCCCGTCCTTCCCACCGACTGCGTCATCGCCGACATCGGCCTGGCCGACTGGGGCCGCAAGGAGATCAAGGTCGCCGAGACCGAGATGCCCGGCCTGATGGCCATTCGCGACGAGTTCGCCAAGAAGCAGCCGCTCAAGGGCGCGCGCATCACCGGCTCGCTGCACATGACCATCCAGACCGCGGTGCT
>CAMLQP010000153.1 GCA_946482115.1 uncultured Comamonadaceae bacterium | reverse complement strand
ACCACCGGCCGCCTGCGCGACCAGTGGCACGGCATGACCCGCACCGGCACGCTGGGCCGGCTGTTCGGCCACGTGGCCGAGCCCACGCTGCAGATGCACCCCCAGGACATGGCGCGTCGGGGCCTGGCCGCAGGCGAGCTGGTGCATGTCACCAGCCAACGCGGCGCCATCGTGCTGCCGGTGGAAGCCGACCCCAACCTGGGCCTCACCCAGGTCTTCATCGCCATGCACTGGGGCGCCGAATACCTGAGCGGCCGCAGCGGCAACGGCGAGGCGGCGGCCGGTGTCAACGCCCTGACCACTTCGGCCTTCTGCCCCCACTCCAGGCAGCCCGAACTCAAGCACGCGGCGGTCAAGGTGCTGAAGGCCGAGCTGCCCTGGACGCTGCTGGCCATGGCGTGGCTGCCCGGCGACCAGGCCTTGCAGCGCCAGCGCGAACTGCGCGCGCTGATGCCCTCGTTCGATTTCGCCAGCTGCGTGCCTTTCGGCCGCGAGCACACCGGCGTGCTGTTCCGCGCGGCGGCCTACCAGGCCCCCGAGCCCGCGCTGATCGAACGCATCGAAGCGCTGCTGGATCTGGACGTGCCCGAGGCGCTGCGCTACGCCGACCGCCGCCTGGGGCAGCGCCGCACCATGCGGGTGGGTGGCAGCGGCGAGGCGGCCCGCCTGCGGGGCTTCCTGCTGTCCGGCGACACCCGGGCCGAGCACTGGATACGGCCGCTGCTGCAGGACGAACTGCCGGCCGGCACCTTCGGCCGCCTGCTGCTGATGCCCGGCGCCAAAGCCCCGACGGGCATCGTGCCGCGCGGCCGCCAGGTCTGCACCTGCTTCAACGTGCGGGAGGACGCCATCGTGTCACACCTGAAAGGCTGCGAGGGAAGCGAGGACGCCCGACTGGCCACGCTGCAGGGCGCGCTGCGCTGCGGCACCCACTGTGGCTCCTGCGTGCCCGAGCTGCGGCGCCTGGTGCGAGCCACGCCGCCCGCAGCGACCCAGGTCGCGTCAGTGGCCATATAACCCGAAGTCATCAGAATTTCCCGACAATTCGGCCATGGGCATCAGCCAGTACATCAAGGACATCGGCCGCGGCAAGGAAGGCGCGCGGGCGCTCACCCGCGCGCAGGCCACCGACCTGATGGGCCAGATCCTGGACGGCCGGGTCACCGACCTCGAGATCGGCGGCTTCTGCCTGGCCATGCGCATCAAGGGCGAGACGCCCGAGGAAATGGCCGGCTTCCTCGACGCCACGCGGGCCCGCCTGGCGCCGCTGGCCAGCCCGGACGCGCCGCCGGTGGTGCTGCCCAGCTACAACGGCGCGCGCAAGCTGCCGGTGCTGACGCCTCTGCTGGCGCTGCTGCTGGCACGGCGCGGCCTGCCCGTGCTGGTGCATGGCACCGCCACCGAATCGGTGCGCGTGCACGCGCCCACGGTGTTCGCGGCGCTGGGCGTCGCGCCCGGCGCGCCGTTGCGCGCGGGCCAGGTCACGCACCTCGACACCTCGGCGCTGAACCCGGCGCTGCAGCGCCTGCTGGAGGTGCGCCGCGTGGTCGGCCTGCGCAACCCGGCGCACAGCCTGGTCAAGCTGCTCAACCCGGTGCCGGGGCGCGCGCTGGTGGTGGGCAGCTACACCCACCCCGAATACGCCATTTCCATGGCGCAGACCTTCGAACTGACCGAGGCCGATGCCCTGCTGCTGCGCGGCACCGAAGGCGAGCCGGTGGCCGATCCGCGCCGCGCGCCGCAGATCGACGGTTTCGTGCGCGGCCGGCGCGTCACGCTGCAGGCCCAGCAGCTCGGTCCGCTGGACAGGTTGCCCGAACTGCCCGCCCTCGACGCCAACGCCACCGCGCGCTACACCGAAGGCGTGCTGGCCGGCCGCCTGCCGGTGCCCTCCCCCATCGCGGCGCAGGTGGAACACATCTTGCACCTGCATGCGCAACTCCAGACCGCAGAGTCACTGACATGAACCCCACGCTCACCCCCACCGTCACCCTGGTCGGCGCCGGCCCCGGCGACCCGGAACTGCTCACGCTCAAGGCCGTGAAGGCGATCCGGCGCGCCACCGTGCTGCTGGTGGACGACCTCGTCAACGACGCCGTGCTGGAACACGCCAGCCCGGCGGCGCGCATCGTGCACGTGGGCAAGCGCGGCGGCTGCCAGAGCACGCCGCAGGCCTTCATCGAAAAGCTCATGGTCATGGCCGCGCGTGAGGGCGAGACCGTGGTGCGCCTCAAGGGCGGCGACCCGTTCATCTTCGGGCGCGGCGGCGAGGAGGTGGAACATCTGCAGGCCCAGGGCCTGCGCGTGGAGGTGGTCAACGGCATCACCGCCGGCCTGGCCGCCGTCACCTCGCTGGGCGTGCCGCTGACCCACCGCGACCATGCGCATGGCGTCGTCTTAGTCACCGGCCACGCCAAGCCCGGCGACGCCGGCACCGACTGGGCCGCGCTGGCCGCCACCGCGCGCCAGGCCAGGCTCACGCTCGTGATCTACATGGGCGTGAGCGGCGCGCAGTCCATCCAGGATGGCTTGCTGCAGGGCCTGGACGCCGCCACGCCGGTGGCCGTGGTGCAGCATGCCAGCCTGCCGCAACAGCGCCACGCGGTATGCACGCTGGGCACGCTGGCCGGCACGCTGCACGACCAGCGGCTGGGCAGCCCGTCCGTCATCGTGGTGGGCGACGTGCTGCAGGGCCTGGCACAGATGGCCCAGGCTGGCACGGGGGTTGCAGTGCTGCAGCAGGCAGCCTGAACACCCCCACCCATGACCGCACCCGCCAACGACATTTCCCTCGTCAACCTCGCCGCCCGCCAGCGCATGCTGTCGCAGCGGCTGACGCTGCAGATCCTGCTGGCCGCGCAGGGTCGCGACGGCATGGTCCAGGCCGCGCAGCAGACGCTCGCGCTGTTCGCCGACAGCCAGGCCCGGCTGGAAGCCACCCCCCAGCACCTGCCGCCCGACGACGCGGCCCCGCTGCGCGAGGTCTACCACGGCACGCGCGGCGTGCACCGCCTGGTGGGCAGCTTCATCTCCCACGCCCGGTCCGCGCTGGCTGGCGACGCCGGCGCCAGCCACGCGCTGGCCTGGCTGGTGGAGCATGCGGACGAGGTGCTGGCCGCGCTCAACGCCGCCACCACGGTCTTCGACCAGATCGGCTCGCGCAAGGAAGCGAAGCTGATGAAGGAGCTGCGCGGCATCGTCGGCGACATCCAGGCCGTCGCGCGCGAGGCCAAGGTGGTGTCCTTCAACGCCCAGGTGATCGCCGCGCGCGCCGGCAGCGTGGGCCGGGAATTCGCCGTGGTGGCCAGCACGCTCTCCAGCATCAGCACCGAGGTGGACACCCTGGCCAGGAAAGGGCTGGTGCTGGCCACCCGCTAGGCTAGACTCGCCCCCCATGTCCCGATTCGACGTGGTGGTGGTGGGTGCCGGCGCCGCCGGCCTGTTCTGTGCCGGGGTGGCCGGCCAGCGAGGCCTCAAGGTGCTGCTGGTCGACCACGCGCCCAAGGTCGCCGAGAAGATCCGCATCTCGGGCGGCGGCCGCGCCAACTTCACCAACCGCGACCTCGACCCGCGCGCGCCGCACAGGCACTTCATCGGCGACAACCCCCACTTCTGCCGCTCGGCGCTGTCGCGCTACACACCCGCCGACTTCTGCGCCCTGCTCACCCGCCATGGCGTGCCTTTCCACGAAAAGCACAAGGGCCAGCTGTTCTGCGACCGCTCGGCCCAGGACCTGATCGACGTGCTGCTGCGCGAGTGCGACGCCGGCGGCGTGACCCGCTGGCAGCCCTGCGGCGTGCGCGAGGTGGCCTTCGGCGCCGACGGCTACACCCTGGGCACCGACCAGGGCCTGGTTTCGGCGCCCGCGCTGGTGGTGGCCACCGGCGGCCTGTCCATCCCCAAGATCGGCGCCACCGACTGGGGATTGCGCCTGGCGCGCCAGTTTGGCCTGCCGCTGGTGTCCACCCGGCCGGCGCTGGTGCCGCTGACCTTCGACGAGACCGCCTGGGCCCCGTTCGCCGATCTGGCCGGCCTGTCGCTGCCGGTCAGGGTCGAGACAGGGGAAAAGAAGACCCGCATGGCCTTCGACGAAGACCTGCTGTTCACCCACCGCGGCCTCTCCGGCCCGGCCATCCTGCAGATTTCCAGCTACTGGCACGAGGGCCAGCCGCTGCGGCTGGACCTGCTGCCCGGGCAGCGGCTGGACCTGGCGCTGGCCGAACTCAAGGCCCGCAGCCGCCGCCTGCTGGCCAACGAGCTGGCCACCTTCTTCCCGGCCCGCCTGGCCGACACCTGGGCCGCACGCGACCCGCTGTGGCAGCGCCCGCTGCCCGAGGTGCCCGACAAGGCGCTGGCCCGGCTGGCCGACAGCCTGCATCGCTGGGAGCTGGTGCCCACCGGAACCGAGGGCTACCGCAAGGCCGAGGTCACCGCCGGCGGCGTGGACACCCGCGCCCTGTCGTCCCAGACGATGGAATCCGCCCAGCCGGGGCTGCATTTCATCGGTGAAGTGGTGGATGTGACCGGCTGGCTGGGCGGCTACAACTTCCAGTGGGCCTGGGCCAGCGCGCACGCTTGTGCCCTGGCCTTGGCAGAGCGCGCAAAAACGCTATAATTTCAGGCTTTTCTGGCCTTGCCCGTCGGCCACGTACATTTTTCAGACGGGAATTCACCGTGCCGGACTTGATCTACCCGGCGCACATTTCGGAAACCATTAGCTAATGACCACCATCCGCGTTAAAGACAACGAGCCGTTCGACGTGGCCCTGCGCCGCTTCAAGCGCACCATCGAGAAACTGGGCCTGCTGACCGACCTGCGTGCCCGCGAGTTCTACGAGAAGCCCACCGCCGAGCGCAAGCGCAAGAAGGCCGCCGCCGTCAAGCGCCACTACAAGCGCGTGCGCAGCATGCAGCTGCCCAAGAAGCTGTACTGAGCTTCCCGGTCGCGCACCCAGGCCCGCCAGAGGACGCTCTCGCGGGCTTTTTCTTTTTCACCACGGAGGATTCACCATGACGCTCAAAGAACAGATCGCCCAGGACATCAAGGCCGCCATGCTGGCCAAGGACAACGCCCGCCGCGACACCATCCGCCTGCTGCAGGCGGCCGTGAAGCAGAAGGAGGTCGATGAGCGCATCGAACTGGACGACGCCGCCGTCATCGCCGTGGTGGACAAGCTGGTCAAGCAGCGCAAGGACTCCATCGACGCCTTCCTGAAAGCCGGTCGCCAGGACCTGGTGGACCAGGAAAGCGCCGAAATGACCATCCTCCAGGCCTACCTGCCCGCGCGCCTGTCGGCCGACGAGGTGGCGGCCGAAGTCAAGGCCATCGTGGCCGAGCTGGGCGAAGAACTGGGCAAAAAGGTGGGCCCGGGCGACATGGGCAAGGTCATGGGCGCGGTCAAGACCCGCCTGGCCGGCAAGGCCGACATGGGCCAGGTCAGCGCCGCCGTGAAGGCCGCACTTTCCAACTGATCAGCTCAGGATCAGGGCGGTGCCCGCCACCGCCAGACCCGCGCCCAGCCAGGCCCCGGCGGCCGGCCGGCGCCGGTAGACCAGCCACAGCAGCGGCAGCAGCAGCACCGGCGACACCGACGACAGCACGGCCACCAGGCCCGCATCGCCCTCGCGCATGGCCTGCAGGATCAGCGTCATGCCCAGCGCCATGGCCACGGCGGCGCTGAAGAAGGTGTTGAGCACGTCACTGCCCCGCAGCGGCCCGCGCACGCGGGCCAGCGGCAGGCCCACCACCAGCAACCCGCCGTTCAAGGCGAAGGCCGCCGTCATGCGCACCGCCGAGGCCGCCACCGCGTCCACGCCGCCGGCCATGAGCGGCTTGAGCATCAGCGTGGCGACCGACTGGCACAGTGCTGCCAGCAGCCCCAGCGCCACGCCCACGGCCAGCCGCCCCCGGGTCTGCTCCCAGTGGTGGAATTCGTCGCCGCGCCGCCCGAGCGCGATGGCCATCATCACCCCGGACACCAGCAGGCCGCAGCCCAGCAGCGTCCAGCCGGTCTGCGACTCGCCCAGGAACACCCACGCGAAAACGGCCGAGAACAGCGCATGGGTGGCGAACAGCACGCCCGAGCGGCGCGGGCCCAGCCGGTTCATGCAGGCGAACAGCGCGGTGTCGCCGATGAAGATGCCGATCAGCCCCGACAGCGCCAGCAGGCCCAGCGCCTCGCCACCCAGGCCGCGCCAGCCGCCGCTGGCCAGCGCCAGGGCCCAGAGGATGACCGACGCGAAACCCATGCGCCAGCGCGAGAACGCGACGGCACCCATCTGCGCCGAAGCCGACGCCGAGAACAGGCTGGCCGTGGCCCAGCAGGCCGCCGCCCCGAGCGCCAGCGACTCGGGAGGGAACATCAGTTCCCGGCCACTTTCATGCGTTCAATGAGTATTGAACCCACCGTTTTCGAGCCATAGGTGTAGGTGTCCGCTCCCACGGCCACGATCTGCTGGAACATGTCTTTCATGTTGCCGGCGATGGTGATTTCCTCCACCGGGTAGGCGATGCGCCCGTTTTCCACCCAGAAGCCGGCCGCGCCGCGCGAGTAGTCGCCGGTCACGTAGTTCACGCCCTGGCCCATGAGCTCGGTCACGAACAGGCCGCGGCCCAGCTTCTTCAGCATGGCGTCGAGGTCATCGCCCGGCTTCGTCAGGCGGCTGCTCAGCACGAGGTTGTGCGAACCGCCGGCGTTGCCGGTGGTGCGCAGCCCCAGCTTGCGTGCCGAGTAGGTGCTCAGGAAATAGCCCTGCGTCACGCCGCCATCCACCACGCGCCGGGCCGTGGTGCGCACGCCCTCGTCATCGAATGGCGCGCTGCCCTTGCCGCGCGGGGTGTGCGGGTCTTCCAGTACGTCGATGTGGCTGCTGAGCACCTGCCGGCCCAGGCTGTCGTTCAGAAAGGTGGTCTTGCGGTAGAGCGCGCCGCCGCTGGTGGCCTGCACGTAGGCGCCCAGCAGACCGGCGGCCAGTGGCGACTCAAACAGCACCGGGCATTCGGTGGTCGGGATCTTGCGGGCGTTCAGGCGCGAGAGCGCGCGCTCGGCGGCGTAGCGGCCCACGGCCTCGGGCGTGGCCAGGTCCTGCGGCGCACGCACCGAGCTGTACCAGTAGTCGCGCTGCAT
>CAMLQP010000152.1 GCA_946482115.1 uncultured Comamonadaceae bacterium | reverse complement strand
GTCACCGGGATGCCGGCGTTGAGGAAGTTCATGGAGATGCCGCCGCCCATGGTGCCGGCGCCGATCACGGCCACGGCCTTGATCTCGCGCTGGGGCGTGTCTTCGGGCACATCGGGGATCTTGCTGGTGGCACGCTCAGCCATGAAGATGTGGCGCAGCGCGCGCGACTCGGGCGTCCACATCAGGCCGATGAAGATGTCGCGCTCGAAGGTCATGCCCTCGTCGAACTTCTTCTTGGTCGCGGCCTCCACGGCATCCACGCACTTGGCGGGGGCCGGGAAGTTCTTGCTCATGCCATTGACCATGTTGCGCGCGAACTGGAAGTAGGCGTCACCCTGCGGGTGGACGGCCTTGAGGTTGCGCACCAGCGGCAGCGGACGGGTTTCGGCCACCGACTTCGCGAACGCGATGGCCTCCTCGGCCAGCGCCTCGGGCGAGGCGGCCAGCTTGTCAAACAGCTTCTGGCCCGGGATGCCGGCCAGCATCTCGCTGTTCACCGGCTCGCCGCTCACGATCATGTTGAGCGCCACTTCAACGCCCAGCACGCGCGGCAGGCGCTGCGTGCCACCGGCGCCGGGGATCAGGCCCAGCTTCACTTCAGGCAGCGCCACCTTGCAGCCTGGGGCCGCCACGCGGTAGTGGCAGCCCAGGGCCAGCTCCAGCCCGCCGCCCATGCAGACCGAGTGAACCGCCGCCACCACCGGCTTGCTGGACGCCTCCAGCGCCAGGATCACGCTCAGCAGGTTGGGATCCTGCAGCGCCTTGGGGCTGCCGAACTCCTTGATGTCGGCACCGCCGGAAAAGGCCTTGCCCGCGCCCGTGAGCACGATGGCCCGGATCGCGGCGTCGGCCTGCGCGCGCTCCAGCGCGGCCACGATGCCCTGGCGGGTGGAAAGGCCCAGTCCGTTTACGGGCGGGTTGTCCAGGGTGATGACGGCCACGTCGCCGTGGGCCTGGTAGTGCGCGGTCATGAAGTCTCCTTGGTGGGAAAGCAAAAAAGAACGGTCGTTCGTTTCCCGGTGCATTGTAGGGAATACGGCATTTGATGCAATGCAGCACTGTCGCCTGCTTGTCTTTCTCCTGCCATGGCGTTCTAATCCTCAAATCTGATGATAAATCGCATCAAAAATGATGCCATCGAGGCTGCCATGCGAACGACCGTGACGATTGATGATGCGCTCTTTGAAGAAGCCCTGGAAGTAGCCGACCCCGGCATGGACAAAGCCGAGCTGATCCGCGAAGCCATCAAGACCTTCGTGCGGGTGCAAGCCGCCAAACGCCTGGCGGCATTGGGCGGCACCACACCGGACATGCCGGACATTCCCCGCCGCCGCGAAGGCACCACCACGTGATGCAGGTCCTGGTCGATACATCGGTCTGGATCGATCACTTCCGCCAGCGCAACACGCTGCTGGTCGAGCTGCTGCAACGGGACCTGGTGCTGATGCACCCCATGGTGCTGGGAGAACTGGCCTGCGGCACACCGCCCTCACGCGAACGCACACTGGCCGATCTGGGGCGGCTGAAGATGACCCACCTCGCCAGTGCGCGGGAAGTGATGGCCTTCGTCAAAAACGGGCGGCTTTTCGGCCTCGGCTGTGGTCTGGTGGACTTGACACTGCTGGCCTCCACCTTGATGACCCCGGGGGCCAGCCTGTGGACGCTGGACAAGCGGCTGGCTGACTTGAGCGAGCGTTTCGGGGTTTGCCACAGGCTGCCGCTGCACTAGGCAGCCTCATGATCAGACCTCCAACCACTCCCGACTCACATCCTCCCGCCTAGCCAGCTCGGCGGGCGTGCCGCTGAACTTCACGGCACCGTGCCCCAGCACCAGCACCCGGTCGGCGATCGACAGGGCCATGGCCAGCTTCTGTTCCATCAGCAGCACGGCCAGGCCCTGCGCGCGCAGGCCGCGCAGCACCTCGGCCACCTGCGCCACCACCTGGGGCGCCAGGCCCTCGGTGGGTTCGTCCACGATCAGGCCGGCCGGCTCGCCCATCAGGCAGCGGGCCAGGCTGAGCATCTGCTGCTCGCCGCCCGAGAGCACGCCGGCCGCCACGTGTTCGCGCTCGCGCAGCGCGGGGAACAGGCGCCAGGCGTCGTCGTAGCTCCAGCGCCCGGCCGTGCCGCGCTGGCCCAGGCGCAGGTTCTCGCGCACGGTGAGGTGCGGGAACACGTCGCGGCTTTCGGGCACGTAGCCCAGGCCCTGGCGGGCGATGAGGTGGGGCGGCTGGCCGAGGATGGAACGGCCGCGCCAGTCGACGGCTCCGCTGGCCGGCAGCAGGCCCATGAGGGCCTTGGCGGTGGTGGATCGGCCCGAGCCGTTGCGGCCCAGCAGCGCGACGATCTCGCCCGCGCCGACGTCGAAATCGAGCCCCTGCAGCACCTGCCCCAGGCCGTAGCCCGCACGCAGCCCGCGCACCTGCAGCAGGCTCATGGCAGGTCTCCCAGGTAGGCCGCGCGCACGCCGGCGTGGGCGCGCACCGCATCGGGCGTGTCGCAGGCCAGCAGTTCGCCGCGCACCAGCACCGCCACGCGCTGGGCCAGCTCGAACACCACGCCCATGTCGTGTTCCACCACCAGCAGGGTCTTGCCTTCGGTCGCATCGCGCAGCAGCCGCACGAAGGCGGTGGTCTCGCTGTGGCTCATGCCGGCGGTGGGTTCGTCCAGCAGCAGCACGTCGGCACCGCTGGCCAGGGCCATGCCCACGTCCAGCGCGCGCTGCTCGGCGTAGCTCAATTGCGCGGCGGGCACGGCGGCCCTGCCCTGCAGGCCCAGCCGATCCAGCCATTGCATGGCGGCGGCGGTGCTGGCGCGCTGGCCCGACCACAGCCGCCAGAAACGGTAGCCGTGGCCGTCACGCCAGGCGGCGGCCACGCGCAGGTGGTCCAGCGCACTCAGGCGCGGAAACAGCTGGCCGACCTGGAAACCGCGCGCCAGGCCCAGCCGCGCCACACGGGCCGGCGCCTGGCCGGTGATGGCGTGGCCGCGCAGCCGCACCTCGCCTTCGGCGGGCGCCAGCGCGCCGCTGATGAGGTTGAACAGCGTGGACTTGCCCGCGCCGTTGGGGCCGATCACGGCCAGCCGCTCGCCGCGCCGGACGTCCAGGCTGATGCCCGACAGCACCCGCGTGTCGCCGAAGCGGTGGCCCAGGCCGCGCAGGCTCAGCACCGGCTCATGCGCCATGGGCTGTCTCCTTCGGTCGCAATCCGCGCCACAGGCCGGCGCCGGCCAGGCCCAGCAGCCAGGCGGCGGCCCACGGCATCAGGCCGGCGGTGTCCAGCCGCCAGGGTCCGCGCACCATGACGTCGCCCAGCGCGGCGCTGAGCTGGCGGTGGTAGGCCATCTCGATCGCCAGCGCCAGCCCGGCGGCCATCAGCGCCAGCGCCAGCCCCCGGCCGATGCCGCGCCAGCTCCAGGAGCGGGCGCGCCAGGCGCGCTGCGCCAGCCCGGCCACGCCGTCCGGCGCCAGCATCACCACCCCCATGAAGGCCAGGCCCATGTAGAGCAGCCAGGCCGGCGTGAGCGTGGACAGCCACACCAGCGCCAGCACCATCAGCACGCCGCCCACCACCGGCCCGGCCAGCAGCGTGGTGCCGCCCAGGAAGGTGAACAGCAGCAGCGTGCCCGAACGCGTGGTACCCAGCACCTCGGGCGTGACGATCTCGAACTGCAGCGCCGCCAGCCCGCCCGAGATGCCGGCCAGGAAGGCCGCCACCACGAAGGCGATCAGCCGCAGCGTGCGGGTGTCATAGCCCAGGAAGCCCACGCGCAGCGGGTTGTCGCGCACGGCGTTGAGCAGCGTGCCCAGCGTGGTGCGGGTGAAGGCGTGCACCAGCAGCGTGGCCGCCAGCACGTAGGCCGCGATCAGGTAATACAGCTGCACCGCCGGGCCGAAGGTGACGCCCCAGGGCGCGGTGCCCATGACGCGGTTTCCCGAGACGCCGGCCTCGCCGCCGAACACGCCGGGGAACATCAGCGCCACGGCCCAGGCCAGCTCGCCCACGCCCAGGGTGATCATGGCGAACGGCGTGCCGGCCTTGCGGGTGGACAGCCACCCCAGCGGCAGCGCGATCAGCGCCGCGCCCAGGCCGGCGGCCAGCGGCAGCAGGCTCACCGGCAACGGCCAGCCGTGCGCGGCCGCCGCGTTCAGCGTGTGGATGGCCAGGTAGGCCCCGGCGCCGGTGTAGACCGCGTGGCCGAAGCTCAGCATGCCGCCCTGCCCCAGCAGCAGGTGGTAGCTCAGGCAGGCGATGACGGCAATGCCCATCTGGGACAGCAGCGTGCGCGCGAAGCCGCTGTCGAACAGCAGCGGCGCCGCCAGCAGCGCGGCGGCATAGAGCAGCCAGGGCCAGGCCCCCGCAAAACGCTTCATGCCTCGCGCCGCCCCATCAGTCCCTGCGGGCGCAGCACCAGCACCAGCACCAGCAGCACGTACGGCAGCAGCGGCGCGACCTGGCTCAGCCGCAATGGCCCGAGCGGCCAGTCGAGCGCCACCGCGAAGGTCTGCAGCAGCCCCATGAACAGCGAGGCCACGAACGCGCCGGCCAGCGAGCCCAGCCCGCCGACCACGATGACCACGAAGACGATGGAGCCCACGGTGGCGGCCATGCCGGGCTCGGTGACGAAGGCGTTGCCGCCCAGCACGCCCGCCAGCGCGGCCAGCGCCGCGCCGCCCGCGAACACGCCCATGAAGACGCGCGGCACGTCGTGACCCAGCGCCTGCACCATCTGCGGGTGTGTCAGGGCGGCGCGGATCACCAGGCCCCAGCGGCTGCGCCGCAGCACCAGCGCCAGGCCCAGCAGCACCAGCAGCGAGACGCCCATCATGAAAGCCCGG
Source organism: uncultured Comamonadaceae bacterium (assembly GCA_946482115.1). The sequence continues at coordinate 2,299 of CAMLQP010000152.1, read as the reverse complement.
TAGGCCGGAAAGCCGATGCCGGACACCGTGAACAGCGTGCCCGCCAGCGCCTCTGGCACGCGGTAGTCCACCGGCCCCCGGCCCCAGACCAGCTGCACCAGCTCCAGCATGACGTAGGCCAGCCCGAAGGTCACCAGCAGCTCGGGCACGTGGCCCAGCGGATGGACCCGGCGCAGCACCACATGTTCGAACGCCGCGCCCAGCGCGCCTGCGGCCAGCGGCGCCAGCAGCAGCGCCGGCCAGAAGCCCCAGGCCTGGCTCACGCTGTGCGCCAGGTAGGCGCCCAGCATGTAGAAGCTGGCGTGCGCGAAGTTGAGCACGCCCATGAGGCTGAAGATCAGCGTCAGGCCGGCGCTCAGCATGAACAGCAGCAGCCCGTAGCTCAGCCCGTTCAGCAGGGAGACCAGCAGCAGTTCCACGGTGTCAGGGCCTCGCCATCTGGCAGGTCACGGGCGTGGACACCTCGGCCGCCGGAAAACGGCGCACCGGCACGAAAGTCATCCCGGTGCCTTCCGCGCCCGCCCCCTGCCCCGCCGGCAGCCGCTGCCAGCGCGACAGGTGCAGATCCTGCTGCAGCTGGTGATCGTCCGCCCGCATCTCGACCGGGCCGTCGAAACCCTCGAACCGCAGGCCGCTCATGGCCTCGGCCACGGCGCGCGGATCGGTGCTGCCGGCACGCGCCATGCCCAGCACCAGCATGCGCAGGCCGGTGATGCAGCCGTGGATCACGAAGTCCTCGCGGTGGCGCTGGCGGAAGGCCTGGGCCACCTCGTTCGGCTCGCCGGCGTGCTGGCCGTGGTTGTAGGCGATCTGGTAGACCTGCAGGCCCGCGCCCGCCCGGGCCAGGGCAGCAGGCGTGCCGGCCAGCGTGGGGTAGTAGGCGTAGAGCGACAGCTCGGCCCGCGCGGCCGTGAGCGACTCCACCAGCCGGATCAGGTCCGAACCCCAGTTGCCGCTGACCACCGCCTGCGCCTTGGCCGCCACGATGCGCCCGGCGTAGCGCGAGAAATCGTCGAGCTGGAACGGCGGATGCAGCTCATCGCCCACCACCTGCACGTCCGGGCGGCGCAGCGCCATCGCCAGCTTGAAATAGCGCGACACCTGCTGGCCGTGGGCGTAGTTCTGGTTCAGCAGGTAGATGCGGCGCAGCGCCGGCTGCTCGGCCATGTGGGTGGCCAGCGCCTGCACCTTCATCGAGGTGTCGGCATCGATGCGGAAGTGCCAGAAGCTGCACTTCTCCCCGGTCAGCACCGGGTCGGCGGCGGCGTAGTTGACATAGAGCGCCGAGCGCGCCGGAAAACGCGTGTTGTGGCGTGTCAGCGCATCGGACAGCGCCGCCGCCACGCCCGAGCCATTGCCCTGGATGATGTAGCGAAAGCCCTGGTCCAGCGCGGCCTTGAGCGCGTTGAGGCTCTCCTGCGGCGAGCCCTTGTTGTCGAAGCCCGCCACCAGCAGGCGCGGCGCCCCGGCCGGCGCCAGGCGGTTGTGCCGGTCGATCACGAACTGCCAGCTGCGCAGGCCGTTGCGCCCCACGGCGCCCGACGGCCCGGAGAGCGGGTCGATGAAGGCGATGCGCACCGGCCGCTGCGCGCGCACGGAGGGCGCCACCAGGCTGGCGGCCGCGGCGGCGCAGAAACGGCGGCGACTGGTCATCAGAGCCCGGGCAGCTGGTAGCCCTTGAGCTGCTCGCGCAGCACCATCTTCTGCATCTTGCCGGTGGCACCCAGCGGGATGGCGTCGACGAACACCACGTCGTCGGGCACCTGCCACTTGGCGATCTTGCCCTCGTAGTGGGCCAGCAGCGCCTCGCGGGTGACCTCTGCGCCCGGCTTCTTCACCACCACCACGATGGGGCGCTCGTCCCACTTGGGATGGAACACGCCGATGCAGGCGGCCATGGCCACCGCCGGGTGCGCCATGGCGATGTTCTCGACGTCGATGGAGCTGATCCACTCGCCACCGGACTTGATCACGTCCTTGCTGCGGTCGGTGATCTGCATGAAGCCATCGGCGTCGATGGTGGCCACGTCCCCGGTCGGGAACCAGCCGTCCACCAGCGGGTCACCGCCCTCGCCCTTGAAGTAGCTCTCGATGATCCAGGGTCCGCGCACCAGCAGGTCGCCGTAGGTCTTGCCGTCCCAGGGCAGCTCCTGGCCCTGGCCGTCCACGATCTTCATGTCCACGCCGAAGACGGCGCGGCCCTGCTTGAGGCGGATCTGGTCCTGCTCGGCCTGGGGCAGCGCCAGCTGCGCGTTCTTGAGCGTGCAGACCGTGCCCAGCGGCGACATCTCGGTCATGC
>CAMLQP010000151.1 GCA_946482115.1 uncultured Comamonadaceae bacterium | reverse complement strand
GGGCCAGGAAGTCGAAGCCATCGTGCTGGCCGTGGACGTCGAGCGCGAGCGCATCAGCCTGGGCATCAAGCAGCTGGACTCCGACCCGTTCACCACCTTCGTGTCGATCAACGACAAGGGCTCCATCGTGACCGGCAAGGTCAAGACCGTGGATGCCAAGGGCGCCGAGATCGACCTGGGCGAGGACGTGCTGGGCTACCTGCGCGCCTCCGAGATCAGCCGTGACCGCGTGGAAGACGCGCGCAACGTGCTGAAAGAAGGCGACGAAGTCACCGCCGTGGTCGTCAACGTGGATCGCAAGACCCGCAACATCCAGCTGTCGATCAAAGCCAAGGACGCCGCCGACCAGCAAGAAGCCATGGCCAGCCTGAACCAGAACACGGGCAACGCCGGCACCACCAGCCTGGGCGCCCTGCTGCGCGCCAAGCTGGACAACAACAACGGCTAAGCGCCCGACGGCATGCGCCGCGTGGTCTTCGGACCACGTCGGCCATGCCCCAGGACGCCCGACACCGACAACATGACCCGCAGCGACCTCGTCGAAGCCCTGGCAGCGCGCTTCGGCCAACTCACACAGCGCGACGCCGAATTCGCCGTCAAGACCATTCTCGACGCGATGGGCGACGCCCTGGTGCAGAGCCAGCGCATCGAGATCCGGGGTTTCGGCAGTTTCTCCGTCAGCCGGCGCGCTCCCCGCATGGGGCGCAACCCCCGCTCCGGCGAGAGCGTGGCCATTCCCGAAAAACGCGTGCCCCATTTCAAGCCGGGCAAGGCCCTGCGCGAGCAGGTCGACACCCGCACGGCGGAACTGGCACAACAGCAGGCAGCCGCCTCGGCTTCCCGCTGACCATCATCCCCAGGGCTACAATCAGCCCGCCATGAAGGGGATGCCTTGAGATACCTCGTATGGCTGCTCAAAGCGGCCATTTTTTTTGTCCTGTTCGCCTTCGCGCTGAACAACCAGGCGCCGGTGCACGTGCACCTGTTTTTCGGCGCCTACTGGCAGGCACCTCTGGTGCTGGTGCTGCTGATAGCGCTCACGCTGGGCGTGGTGCTGGGCGTGCTGGTCATGCTGCCGATCTGGCTGCGAGCCCGCAAACGCTGGCTGCAGGCATCCAGCAATCCGTCCAGCCACCCTGTGCCGCCGTCCGCCACCCCGACGACGACCCGCCATGGATCTTGACCTGACCTGGCTGCTGTGGGGCCTGCCACTGGCTTTTGTTCTGGGATGGCTGGCCTCGCGCCTGGATCTGCGCCAGTGGCGGCTGGAAGGCCGCCAAGCGCCAAAGGCATTTTTCCGCGGTCTCAACCACCTGCTCAACGAGCAGCAGGACCGCGCCATAGACGCCTTCATCGAGGCGGTGCAGAACGACCCCGACACCTCCGAGCTCCACTTCGCACTCGGCAACCTGTTCCGCCGCCGCGGCGACTACGACCGCGCCGTGCGCGTGCACGAGCACCTGCTGTCGCGCGGGGATCTGGGCCAGAAGGATCGCGACCGCGCGCAGCACGCCCTGGCCCTTGATTTCCTCAAAGCCGGTCTGCTGGACCGGGCCGAGGCCGCGCTGCAGCGCCTGCAGGGCACGGCGTTCGAAGCCGAAGCGAATCTGGCGTTGCTGGGCATATACGAGCGCGCCCGCGACTGGCCGCTGGCCCTCGCCATGGCCCAGCGGCTCGAGTCGGCCCAGCGCGGCAGCTTCGGCACCCGCATCGGGCATTTCCTCTGCGAGCAGGCCGCCCAGGCCAAGGAGCCTGCACAGGCACTGGGTCTGCTGGAGCAGGCCATAGAAGCAGCCCCCGCCGCTCCCCGAGCCCGGTTCGAACTGGCCCAATGGCAGCAGCAGCAGGGTCAGCCGGCCGCCGCGCTGGACACGCTGATCGAACTGGCCCGGATTGCCCCCCAGACCCTGCCGCTGATCGCCCATCCGATGGTGGTGCTCGCGCGTGCGTGTGGCCGTGCCCATGAGGCACAGGCCCTGCTGCAGACGCTCCAGGCCACGCCTCCTTCGCTGGATGTGACCGAGGCGCTGGCCATGCTGAGCCCCGACCGCGATGCGGCACGAGCGCGCTACCTGGATCACCTGCAGCGCGAACCCTCTCTTGTGGTGGCCGCGCGCTGGCTGCAGGATGAACCCTTGGGCACGCCCGAGCAGAAGGCCCTGGTGCAGAAAGCCCTGGACCAGGCTGCCACGCCGCTCAAGCGCTACCGCTGCGCGGCCTGCGGCTTCGAGGCCAAGCAGTACTTCTGGCAATGCCCCGGCTGCCAGACCTGGGACAGCTACCCCACCCGCCGCGTCGAGGAACTGTGACGCTGACAGGCAACAAAAAAGGCCGCATGCGCGGCCTTTTTGGCTGGAGAACCGGAGGCCCGATCAGGCGCCCAGCTTTTCCTTGATGCGGGCCGACTTGCCGCTGCGGTCACGCAGGTAGTACAGCTTGGCGCGGCGCACGTCACCGCGGCGCTTGACCTCGATCTTGGCGATGCGGGGGCTGTACAGCGGGAAGGTACGCTCGACGCCTTCGCCGTTGGAGATCTTGCGGACGATGAAGCTGGAGTTCAGGCCGCGGTTGCGCTTGGCGATCACCACGCCTTCGTAGGCCTGCACGCGCTTGCGGTTGCCTTCAACCACGTTCACGCTGACGATCACGGTGTCGCCGGGGGCGAACGCGGGGATTTCCTTGTTCAGACGAGCAATTTCTTCCTGCTCGAGGGTCTGGATCAGATTCATGACTTCCTGTGAAACAGTCGTGTTCGCGCTGCACTAAAGGCCCCGAATCCATCCCCGAAAGACCGGGGGCATGGTCAAGGCGGCCGAACAGAGGACCGAAAAGCCTTTGATTATAACGCTTTATCGGCTATCGGCCAATTGGCGCAGCCAGGCCTCGTCGGCGGGCGACAGGCCGCCGGCCGCCCGTACCGCCGCCAGCACGTCGGGCCGGTGGGTGGCGGTGAGGGCCAGGCGCTCGCGGCGGCGGTGGCGCTCGATCTCGGCATGGTGGCCCGACAGCAGCACGTCGGGCACGGGTTGCGGGCCTTCGGGGCCCTGCCAGACCTCGGGCCGGGTGTAGTGCGGGCAGTCCAGCAGGCCGTCGAGCGCAGGGTTGAAGCTGTCCTGCTGGTGGCTGCCGGCGTCGTTCAGCACGCCGGGCTGCAGCCGCGCGACCGCATCGAGCAAGGCCATGGCCGGAATCTCGCCACCCGACAGCACGAAGTCGCCCAGGCTGAGCTGCTCGTCCACGTAGGTGTCGATGAAACGCTGGTCCACGCCCTCATAGCGGCCGCAGACCAGGATGGCACCGCGGGGATCGGCCGCCCGGGCCTCGACGCCGGCATGGTCGATCCGTCGGCCGATGGGCGAGAACCACACCACGGGCGCGCGCGCGGCGTCGGGCTCGGCGCGCTCGGCCCGCACGGCCGCGAGGCAGCGCGCCAGCGGCTCCACCATCATGACCATACCGGGCCCGCCACCGAAGGGGCGGTCATCCACGCGGCGGTAGTTGCCATCGGCGAAATCGCGCGGGTTCCACAGCCGCACGTCCACCTGGCCGGACTCGAAAGCGCGGCGCGTGATGCCGCTGCCCAGGAAGGGCTGGAACAGTTCGGGAAACAGGGTGAGGACGTCAAAGCGCATGGCTTTGGCCTCAATAGTCGGGCTGCCAGTCGACAGTGATGCGCCGCGCGACGCGGTCCACGGCGTCCACGTACACCGAGACGAAGGGGATCAGGCGTTCACCGGTCTTGCCGTCCGGCAGCGGGTGCTCCAGCACCAGCACCGAATGCGGGCCGGTGGGCAGCAGGTCGGTCACCACGCCCAGGGCCAGGCCCTCGCGGTTGACCACCTCCAGGCCGATCAGGTCGACCCAGTAGAACTCGTTGTCGTCCCCGGTTTCAGGGAAGGCGGCACGCGAGATGAAGATGCGCGCACCCTTGAGCGCTTCGGCGCCGTTGCGATCGCTCAGGCCCTCGAGGCGGGCGACCAGCGTGTCGGCGTGTGGCTTGACCTCGCCGACCTCGACGGTGACGCAACCGGAAAAGGCGTCGAACCCTCGGGCGAAACGGCCCTCGGGAGGCTGCAGGAACCAGTGCTGGGAATAGGACAGGGCTTGCGGGTCGGCGCTGTGCGAATGCAGCTTGAACCAGCCCTTGACGCCCCAGGCTTCGGCGATGCGCCCGATCTCGACCGCGTCACCGGGCAGTTCGGCGGGGGTGAGTCCGGGCAGCATGCGGGGGAGCGTCTGCAACCCCGGATCGGGACGATCCGGGATGGCGATCAGGCGGCCTTGGCGGCGCCTTGCTTGATCAGACGCTGGACGGTCTCGGACGGCTGGGCACCCACGCCGGTCCAGTAGGTCAGGCGGTCGGTGGCGATGCGCAGGGTTTCCTCGCCGCCCTTGGCCAGGGGGTTGTAGAAACCGATGCGCTCGATGAAGCGGCCATCGCGGCGGTCGCGCTTGTCGGCGACCACGATGCTGTAGAACGGACGGGCCTTGGCACCGCCACGGGCGAGTCGAATGACGACCATGATTTATCCTTCGGGTGGTCAGGCGACCTGTTTTGTGTTGGCCAACCTGAATTTCGCAACGCTTGAGACACACGACTGACCACCCGGTCAGCGAAACGCTGCAAAGCCCTGCATTATACCCTGCCATGTCCTCCCCCCTGATTCGCCCGTCCACCGAGGCCGACCTCCCGGCCATCACCCGCATCTACGGCCACCACGTGCTCAACGGCACCGGCACCTTCGAGACCACGCCGCCCACCGAGGCCGAAATGGCCGCCCGCCGCGCCGACGTGCTGGGCAAGAACCTGCCCTGGCTGGTGGTGGAACAGGACGGCCAGGTGCTGGGTTACGCCTACGGCAACTGGTTCAAGCCGCGCCCCGCCTATCGGTTTTCGGTGGAAGACTCGATCTACATGGCGCCCGAAGCGGCCGGCAAGGGGCTGGGCCGAGCGCTACTGACCGAGCTGCTGGCTCAGCTGGAGCGCGGCGGCACACGCAAGGTGATGGCCGTGATTGGCGACTCGAACAACGCCGGATCCGTCGGCGTGCACCGCGCACTGGGCTTCACGCTCGTGGGCACGGTGGCCTCGTGCGGCTGGAAGTTCGACCGCTGGCTGGACATCGTCATCATGGAAAAGACCCTGGGTGCGGGCGACAGCACCCGGCCGGAATGAGCCGCCGGCCCCGATCCAAGACCCTTGCCACCTGGCTGGCCTTGCTGGGCGGCCCGCTGGGTTTTCACCGTTTCTACCTGCACGGCCTGGGCGACTGGATCGGCTGGCTGCTGCCCATTCCCACCGCGCTGGGCATCTGGGGCGTGGAACGGGCGCTGGCCCTGGGCCAGGACGACCAGCTTGCCTGGCTGCTGATTCCGCTGCTGGGCTTCACCGTGGCGTCCACCTGCCTGACCGCCATCGTCTACGCGCTGACCGACCGCGAGCGCTGGAACGCGCGCCACAACCCGCAGTCCCCCGACGCGCCGGCCGGCGGCACCAGCTGGCTGACCGTGGGCGCCATCGTGCTGTCGCTGCTGCTGGGCGCGGCGTCGCTGATGGGCAGCCTGGCGTTCAGCTTCCAGCGCTACTTCGAATACCAGATCGAAGAGGCGCGCAAGATCAGCCAGTAGCCCAGGCGAAGGGCGACCTGCCGCCGGGCCGCCCCGAGGCAGGTCAGCCCCCTCGGCAGCGACCCACACGCCGCGGGGGAGTGTGGGGGCTCAGTTGCTCCTGAACATGAAATAGACCGCGCCCACCATGCACAGGCCGGCCCAGAGGTAGTCGAGCTTGATCGGCTCCTTCAGGTAGAACACCGCGAAGGGCACGAACACGCTCAGCGTGATCACCTCCTGCATGATCTTGAGCTGGGCCACGCTGAACTGGGTGTGGCCGATACGGTTGGCCGGCACCTGCAGCAGGTATTCGAACAGCGCGATGCCCCAGCTGACCAGCGCGGCCACCAGCCACGGCGAGGTGGCATGGCTGCGCAGGTGGCCATACCACGCGAAGGTCATGAAGATGTTGGAGGCGATCAGCAGACCGATGGTCTGCAGCGGCACGGGCAACTGGGTCAGGAAGGACATACGGCTTCTTTCAGGGCTTCACCACCACGACAGGGCCAGCATCACCACGCTGAGCGTCACCAGCGCCAGGCCGGTGGACACGCCCACGCTGGCGGTGACCAGGTCCTGCGCCACCTCGTAGCGCTGCGAGAACAGGAACACGTTGGCACCAATGGGCAGCGCGGCAGCCACCACCATCACCGTGAGCGCCAACCCCTGCACGCCCAGCAGCCAGCCACTGCCGAACACCAGCGCTGGCAGCACCAGGTTCTTCACCAGGCTGATGCTCACCGCCTCGCGCAGCAGCCCCCCCACCGGCGTGCGCGACATCGTCACGCCCACCAGCACCAGCGCGATGGGGCCGAAGGCGCTGCCCAGCAGCTGCAGCGGCTTGTCCACCACGGCCGGAAGCGGCACGCCGAACTGCGCGTACAGCAGCCCGCAGAGAATGGGCAGCGGAATCGGGTGGATCAGAGCGCTGCGCAGCGCCGCCCCCGCCGTGTGCAGCAGCGGGCGCGGCTGGCCGCCGGTGGCGCGCACCTCGCGGGCCACCGCCAGCTCGAAGACCACCGTGGCGCCGGTCAGCAGGATCAGCGCATGCACCGACACCAGCGTCAGCAGCGTGACCAGGCCCGCCTTGCCATAGGCCAGCTCGATCAGGGCGATGCCTATCATCACCATGTTGGAAAAGACCGAGGCCAGCGCCACCGCCACGCCCCGGCGGTCGAGCCCCTGGCGCCAGACGACCACAAAGAACAGCAGCCAGACCGCGGCGAAATAGGCCAGCAGCACCTTGCCGTCCAGGTCCTGGAAACGCACCGCGCTCATGGTGCGGAACAGCAGCGCCGGGATCAGCAGCAGGAAAACGAGGTTGGAAAGGTCCTTGACCGCCGCATCGCGTATCCACTGCAGGCGTCCGGCCAGGTAACCCAGGCCGATGAGCAGGAAAACGGGGGCAAGGGCCTGGAAAACGGGGTGGCTGGCGGAGGCGTTCACGGCGGCGATGTTAATGCCGCCCGGTCGGGCCGAGCTTTACCCGCGCTTGACACGGCCTGGGTCTGCATGGGTTATAGTTAATAACCCATTGGTCATTAACTCGCATGTCCCGTTCCCCCACCCCGCCCCCCAGCCCGGAAGCCGAGCCGCGCGGCAAGCGCGAGCGCCGCA
>CAMLQP010000150.1 GCA_946482115.1 uncultured Comamonadaceae bacterium | reverse complement strand
CTGGTGAACCTGGGCTGCGGCACCGGCCACCCGAGCTACGTGATGTCGTCGAGCTTCGCGAACCAGACCATCGCCCAGATCGAGCTGTTCACCAAGCCCAAGGAATACAAGGTCGGCCAGGTCTACGTGCTGCCCAAGCACCTGGACGAAAAAGTCGCCCGCCTGCAGCTGTCCAAGCTGGGTGCGCAGCTGACCACGCTGACCAAGGAGCAGGCGGCCTACATCGGCGTGCCGGTGCAAGGCCCCTACAAGCCCGATACCTACCGCTACTGATGCCATGCGCGCCGACCAGTTGCTCGTCGAGCGCGGGTTGGCGGCGTCGCGCTCGCAGGCCCAGCGCCTGATCGCGGCCGGCGTGCGCTGGCGCGTCGGCGGCGACTGGAAAGCCGTGGCCAAGAACGGCGACGAACTGCCGGCCGTGGCCGAGCTGCTGCTGCTGGACGATGCGGAATCGCGCTACGTCTCGCGCGGTGGCCTCAAGCTCGAAGGCGCGCTGGCCTCGGCCGGCCTGGACGTGAGCGGCTGGCGCTGCCTGGACGTGGGCCAGAGCACCGGCGGCTTCACCGACTGCCTGCTGCAGCGCGGTGCCGCGCACGTGACCGGCGTGGACGTGGGACACGGCCAGCTGCACGAACGGCTGCGCGGCGATGCGCGCGTGACCAGCATCGAGAAATGTAACGCGCGCGAGCTGACGGCGGCGGTGGTGGGCGAGGGCTTCGACCTCGTGGTCGGCGACCTGTCCTTCATCTCGCTCACGCTGGTGCTGCCGGCCATCGCGCCGCTGCTGCGGCCCGGCGGGCAGCTGCTGATGCTGGTCAAGCCGCAGTTCGAGCTGCAGCCGCAGCAGATCGGCAAGGGCGGCATCGTGCGCGATGCCTCGCTCTACGCCGACGTCGAACGGCGGCTGCGCGCCGCCTGCGAAGCCTCGGGCCTGGTGGTCCGGGGCTGGTACGACAGCCCGATCGCCGGGGGCGACGGCAACCGCGAATTCTTCATCTTTGCCAACAGGGTGTGACCATGGGCCTGCCCATCAGCCTCGAATTCTTTCCCCCCAAGACGCCCGAGGGCGTCGAGAAGCTGCGCGGCGTGCGCCAGCAGCTCTACGCGCTCAAGCCCGAGTTCTGCTCCGTCACCTACGGTGCGGGCGGCTCCACCCAGGATGGCACCTTCGGCGCGGTGCGCGACATCCTGGCCGAGGGCGTGGACGCGGCCTCGCACTTTTCGTGCATAGGTGCCACGCGCGAGGGCGTGCGCGCGCAGCTGGCGCAGCTCAAGGCCATGGGCGTGCGGCGCCTGGTGGCGCTGCGCGGCGACCTGCCCAGCGGCTACGGCCTGGGCGGCGAGTTCCACTACGCCAGCGACCTGGTGGCCTTCATCCGCGCCGAGACCGGGCGCGATTTCCACATCGAGGTGGCGGCCTACCCCGAGGTGCACCCGCAGGCCAAATCGCCCGAGGCGGATCTCAGGGCCTACGTGACCAAGGTCAAGGCGGGCGCCGACTCGGCCATCACCCAGTATTTCTACAACGCCGACGCCTACCGCCGCTTCGTGGACGACACGCGCGCGCTGGGTGCCGACGTGCCGGTGGTGCCGGGCATCATGCCCATCACCAGCTCGACGCAGCTGATGCGCTTCTCGGACGCCAGCGGCGCCGAGATTCCGCGCTGGGTGCGCCTGCGGCTGCAGGCCTTCGGCGACGACACGGCGTCGATCCGGGCGTTCGGCCTGGACGTGGTGACTTCGCTGTGCGAACAGCTGCGCGCGGCCGGCGCGCCGGCGCTGCACTTCTACACCATGAACCAGAGCGCCGCCACGCTGGAGATCGCGCGACGGCTGGGCCTCGCGGCCTGATCCCGCTCAGGGGACCAGCGCTTCCAGCAGCTCCACCGGGTCGCCGTAGCGTTCGGCCAGCTCGACCACCGACGGATCACGCAGCGCGCACAGGAAGCCCTGGTCGATCAGCAGGTTGTCGCCAGCGGTCACGGTGGCGTCCAGCGTCACCAGGTCCATGTGAACCGGCGGCTCTTCCCAGTCGGGCATCACGCGGCGGATGTAGTCGCTGGGCTTGGCCAGGTCGATGCCGAAGTGCAGCGCGCCCGGCGAGTTGGAGCCGGCCGGGTAGATGGTGTGGCGCGGCGCCTTGGGGTTGAAGCCGCAGCCGCCGCCCTCGATCATGCGGCCGCCCACCAGCATCTCGCGCAGGATCTTCGCCTCGTCGGACTCGCCCTCGACGGCGCTCACGTACTCGCCCTCGAAGCGCACGGCGATCTTTTCGGCAAACGGCCGCGCGAAGCCCACCGCCCACTGGGGGTAGAGCACGCCCGACATGTCGGTGGCGACCGACAGGTCGTTCTTCACCGCGTTGTGGTCCCACAGGTTGGGGCCGTGTGTGGGCAGGTAGTGCACGTAGCAGCCGTTCTCCTCGGCCGTCATCTGGCCACGCCAGCGGTTGGTGGACAGCTGGTTGGCGCGCATCTCGGGCGTGAAGCCGATGCGGAAGTCGCTGCCGCGCGCGTCGGTGAAGCGCAGGTCGAACCGGCCTTCCGACGGGTAGCGCCTGGCCGTGGCGCGGATGATCTCGCCCATCACGTCGATGGGGAAGCGCGCCTGCGGCGTCTCCAGCAGGTCCAGGTTGCGGAAGTAGGTGATCTTGACCCAGCGCTGGCCCTTCTTGCGCAGGGCGATGCAGAACGGGTCGATGATGGAGCAGAACCAGGTGGAGACCACGAAGGTGGCCTCGGCCAGCAGCGGCTGCGCGCTGGCGGGCACCTCGGTCACGCGCGAGCTGGGCTCCATGTAGACGCGCACCGTGGCACCGCGCGCCTTGGCCAGGCCCATGACGGCGTCGATCACGCGCGGATCGAGCAGCGGGTCGCCCAGCAGCAGCACGCGGTCGCCCGGGCGCATGGCGAAGACCCGCGTGAAGTTGTCCAGGGCCTGGAAGTGGTGCTTGACCTGCGTGATCGCGGGGACCACCGGGATCGGCAGGCCGGCCCATTCGGGCCGGTCGAGGGACGTGGGAATCATCGTGTTTTCAAGGGGTTGCGGGAATCTCAGTCCACCGAGGCGCCGGAGCGCCTGACCGCGTCGCCCCAGCGGCCGATCTCGGCTTTGACGAAGTCGCGCAGTTCGTCCGGGCTGGTGGGCGCGGCCTCGGCGCCGCGCTGCGCCAGCTGCTGCTTCATGGTCTCGTCGGCCAGGGCGGTGCGGATGGCCGCGTTCACGCGGTCGATCACCGCGCGTGGCGTGCCGGCGGGCGCGAAGATGGCATCCCAGGCGCTGACGTCGAAGCCGGGCACGCCGCTCTGGGCGATGGTGGGCAGCTCGGGGAAGCTGCCCACGCGCTGCGCGGTGCTGACGGCCAGGCCGCGCAGGCGGCCGCCGCGCACCTGCGGTGCGGTGTTGGGCATGACGTCGATCATGAAATCCACCCGGTCGCCCATCACGTCGGTGATGGCGGCCGCGCCGCCGCGGTAGGGGATGTGGGTGGCCGACAGCTGGGCCTGGGCCTTGAGGATCTCGCCGGCCAGGTGCGAGGTGGTGCCGTTGCCGGCCGAGGCGAAAGTGAGCTTGCCCGGGTTGGCCTTGAGCTGCGCGAGCAGCTCGGGCATGGTGTTGACGGTGAGGCCCGGGCGCACCACCACCAGCGCGGCGATGCGGCTCAGGCGGCTGACGGGCTCGAAATCCTTGACGGCGTCGAAGCCCGGGTTCTTGTAGAGCGTCTGGTTGATGCCGTGGGTGCCGTTGGTGCCGTAGAACAGGGTGTAGCCGTCGGGTGCGGCGCGCGTGGCGGTCTGGCCGCCGATGTTGCCGCCGGCGCCGGCCAGGTTTTCCACCACCAGCGGCTGGCCCAGCTCCTGCGCCACCCGGGTCATCATCAAGCGCGCCAGCGTGTCACCGCCACCGCCGGCCGGGAACGGCACGATGAGCCGGATCGGCTTGCTGGGGTAGGGGGCCTGGGCCTGGGCGAAGGGGGTGAGCGCCAGGGCGGCGAGCGCGGCCACGGCAGCGCGGCGGGTCGATTGCATGTTGTCTCCTCGGTGGGTCTGGAAAAGCGGCTTGCGCCAGATTTGCATGCAATTTAACATGAAATCTAAGATTGATAAGCAAATAACCCCATGATTGCGTGCAATCATGGTCACTACACTTCAGCCATGGCCACACAGATCCACCACGTCATCACCGAGCTGCGCCGCCGCATCCTGGCGGGTGTCCACCGGCCTGGGGAGCGCCTGGTGGAGCTGCAGCTGGCGGCGGAACTGGGTGTTTCGCGCACCCCGATCCGGCTCGCATTCGAGGAGCTGGAAAAGGAAGGCGTGCTGGAGCGGCTGCCGACGCGCGGCTTCAGGGTGCGCGGTTTTTCGGTCGACGAGGTGGCGGATGCCATCGACGTGCGGGGCACGCTGGAGGGCATGGCCGCCCGGCTGGCGGCCCAGCGCGGTCTGGACGGCGAGCTGCTGGCCGTGCTCCGGGGCTGCGTCGCCGAGGGGCGGGCGCTGCTGGCGCAGGCGGCGGCCAACGGCCACCGCATCGACGCGGCGGGCTGGGTGCCGATGAACGCCCGGTTTCACCGTGCCCTGCTGGACGCGGCCGGCAACCGGACCCTGACGACGGCCATGGAGGTGGTGAGCCGCAGCCCGCTGGCCGGCGCGGCCTCGCTCAGCCTGCAGGGCGTGCAGGCGCGGCTGGAGTTCACCTTCATCCAGCGTGCGCAGCAGGACCATGAGGATGTGGTTGACGCCATCGTGGCGCGCGACGGCTCGCGCGCCGAGGCGCTGATGCGCGAGCACGCGCTGCGCAGCCGCGACAACAAGCGGGAGCTGCTGACGGGTGTGCGATTCCTCACGCCCGCCGGCACACCGGCCCCGGGGCCGGGCGGCCCTCAGCGCTCGTCGTAGCTCACGGTCAGGGCGTCCGAGGTGGGGCGCGCCTGGCAGCTCAGCACGAAGCCCTGCGCCATCTCCCAGGGCTCCAGGGTGAAGTTCTTCTCCATCTCGGCCGAGCCGCTCATCACCTTGGCGCGGCAGGTGCAGCAAACGCCGCCCCGGCACGACCACGGCAGGTCCAGCCCGGCGTGCAGCGCCACGTCCAGCACGCGCTGGTCGCGCCCCATGCGCAGGGCGTGGGGCTTGCCGTCCAGCACCACGGTCAGGGCCACCTCGCCGGGCGCGCCGGCATCGGCGTGGCCCAGCACGGCGGCCTGGCGGTCGGCGGTGCCCAGGGCCTCCAGCGCGGGCGAGGTGAAGCGCTCGGTGTGCACGCGCTCGCGCTTCACGCCGGCGGCCAGCAGGGCGGCCTCGGTGGCATCGATCATGGCCTCGGGGCCGCAGACGAAGACCTCGTCCATGCTGGCTGCGGGCAGCAGCGTGGCCATCAGCGCGCGCACCTTGTCGCCGTCGATGCGGCCTTCGAGCAGCGGCACCTCCTGTGCCTGGCGCGACAGCACGTGGATCAGCGTGAGGCGGTCGCGCCAGCGGTCTTTCAGGTCCTGCAGCGCCTCGTTGAACATCACGCTGGCCATGCGCCGGTTGCCGTAGACCAGGGTGAACTTGGCGCGCGGGTCGTCTTCCAGCGTGCTGGCCAGAATCGAGAGGATGGGCGTGATGCCCGAGCCGGCCGCGAAACCCACGCGGTGCAGCGCGCGCGGCCGGTGCACGGTGAAGCGGCCCTCCGGCGGCATCACCTGCAGCGTGTCGCCAGCTGTCAGCGCGGTGGCGGCCCAGTTCGAGAACTGGCCGCCTTCCACCGGGCGTATGCCCACCACCAGCTCGCCGTGGCGCGCGTAGTGGCTGCGGGCGCAGCAGATGGAGTAGTTGCGGCGCAGGTCCTGCCCGCCCACGGTGGCGCGCAGCGTGAGGAACTGGCCAGGCGTGAAGGCGAAGGTTTCGCGCAGCGCCTCGGGCACGGCCAGGGCGATGGCGACGGCGCCCGCCGCCTCGGGGGTGACGCGGGAGACCGTCAGTTGGTGGAAGCGCGCCATGGTCTTCGCTCTAGTAGGGCTTGAAATGGTCGAAGGGCTCGAGGCAGTCGAGGCAGCGGTGGAGTGCCTTGCAGGCCGTCGATCCGAAGGGGGATGTCTGGGTGGTGTTCATCGAGCCGCAGCGGGGGCAGGGCACGGCCACCGGCGGCGCGCGGCGCACCAGCTGGACCACCGTGGCCGCGTGTGCGGGCGGCGCGATGCCGTAGGCGCGCAGCTTGTCGCGCGCCTCGGCGGTGATCCAGTCGGTGGTCCAGGCGGGGGCGAGCTGCGTCACCACGCGCGCCGACTCGCCCGCGCCGCGCAGGGTGGCGTGGATGTCGTCCTCGATCTGGTGCATGGCCGGGCAGCCGCTGTAGGTGGGCGTGATGACCACCTCGGGCGTGCCGTCAGCGCCTGCGCGCACGCCGCGCAGGATGCCCAGCTCGGCCAGGCTGACGACCGGAATCTCGGGGTCGGGCAGCGGCGCGAGCAGCGCTTCGATGCGGGCGAGGCGATCCAGCACGGGCGCCCTCACCACACGGCTTCGGGGTGGGCGCGGGCCAGGCTCTGCATCTCGGCCAGCAGGAAGCCCAGGTGCTCGGAATGCACGCCGCGATGGCCCTGCGGCAGGTGGCCTCCGGGTGCGGGCCGGCGCAGCGTGGCCTCGGCCAGCACCGCGTCCAGCAGGGCGTCCCAGGCGGCCTGCAGCGGGGCGACCTCGGGGTCGGTCCAGAAGGCCTGGGTGTAGGGCATCAGGTGGTCCAGCGCGGCCTGGGCGCGGGCATGCGATTCGGGCGTGCCGTCGCCGAAGCGCACCAGCCAGTCGGCGCCGTGGTTCAGGTGGTAGCGGGTTTCCTTGAGCGACTTGGCGGCGATGGCAGCCAGCGTGGCGTCGCCATCGCCCTGCAGCTGCTTCCAGCGCAGCACCATGAGCGCGCTGTAGAGGACGTTGCGCACGGTGGTGGTGGCGTAGTCGCGGTCGGCGGCGGCCGGGCCGGCCAGCGGCCCTCGGTGGGGCAGCTCCAGCAGCGTATGGTTGAGGAACTCGTGCGGCGCGCGGAAGTAGGCCAGCGTGTCCTCGGTCAGCCGGCCGTTGTCACGCGCGCCGCGCAGGTGGGCGAAACGCGCCGCCAGCGCCGGGTCGGCCTCGGTCAGCGCGCCGATGTGCTGATAGAGCAGCCGCGCCTGGCCGATCAGGTCCAGGCTCTGGTTGGCCATGGCCAGGTCCTCTTCGAGGATGGGGCCGTGGCCGCACCACTCGGCGTTGCGCTGG
>CAMLQP010000149.1 GCA_946482115.1 uncultured Comamonadaceae bacterium | reverse complement strand
TCAAGAACCAGGGCACCATCTTCCTGGGTGGCCCGCCGCTGGTGAAGGCCGCCACCGGCGAGGTGGTCAGCGCCGAGGACTTGGGGGGTGGCGACGTGCACACCCGCCTCTCGGGCGTGGCCGACCACCTGGCCCAGAACGACGCCCACGCCATCGCCCTGGCCCGCGAGGCCGTGGCCCGCATCAACAAGCGCAAGGTCATCGACACCGCGCTGCGCGCGCCGGTGGCACCCCGGTTCGCGGCCGACGAGATCTACGGTGTCATCCCCACCGACACCCGCAAGCCGTTCGACGTGCGCGAGATCATCGCCCGCATCGTCGACGGCTCCGAGTTTCACGAGTTCAAGGCCCGCTTCGGCGCCACGCTGGTCTGCGGTTTCGCCCACATCGAGGGCATGCCGGTGGGCATCGTCGCCAACAACGGCATCCTGTTTTCCGAGTCGGCCCAGAAGGGCGCGCACTTCATCGAGCTGTGCGGCCAGCGCAAGATTCCGCTGGTGTTCCTGCAGAACATCACCGGCTTCATGGTGGGCCGCAAGTACGAAAACGAAGGCATCGCCCGCCACGGCGCCAAGATGGTGACCGCGGTGGCCACGGTGCAGGTGCCCAAGTTCACCGTCATCATCGGCGGCAGCTACGGCGCCGGCAACTACGGCATGTGCGGCCGCGCCTACAGCCCGCGCTTCCTCTGGATGTGGCCCAACGCCCGCATCTGCGTGATGGGCGGCGAACAGGCCGCCGGCGTGCTGGCCACGGTGCGCCGCGACGGCATCGAGGCCAAGGGCGGCAGCTGGAGCGCCGAAGAAGAGGCCAAGTTCAAGCAGCCCATCCTCGACCAGTTCGCGCACCAGTCGCACCCCTACTACTCCAGCGCCCGCCTGTGGGATGACGGCGTGATCGACCCCGCCGACACCCGCCGCGTGCTCGCACTGGGCCTGAGCGCCACGCTCAACGCACCCATTCCCGAGACGAAGTTCGGCGTCTTCCGCATGTGAGGCGCGGCATGGACGCGCTGCTCCGGCATTTCCAGCACCAGGCGGCCTACCACCTGTGGGCCACCGAACGCCTGCTGGCCGGTCACATCGAGCCCTTGCCGGAGGCCGACTACCGGGCTGATGCCGGGCTTTTTTTCCGCAGCATCCACCGCACGCTCAACCACCTGCTGGTGGCCGAGCGCATCTGGCAGCCCCGCTTCATCGAAAACCAGTCGCCGCGCCTGGCGCTGGACGCCGAGCTGTTCACCGACCGCGCGTCGCTGCTGGCCGAACTGCGCGCCGCCGCCGCGCGCTGGGGTGACTGGCTGGCCACGCTGGCACCCGAAAACCTGGATGGCGAACTGCACTACACCCGCAGCGACGGCCAGCAGACCGTCGTGCCCAGGGCCGCCACGCTGGGGCACGTCTTCAACCACGGCACCCACCACCGCGGGCAGATCACCGCTGCCCTGACCGCGCTGGGGCATGCGGCGCCCGAGCTCGACTGGGTCCGCCAGTTGCAACAACAAAGAGGCTGAGGAGACCCATGGAGAACATCTACCTGACCCCCGAGCACGAGCTGCTGCGCGAGCAGGTGGCGCGTTTCATCGCGCGCGAGGTGGAGCCACACGCGGCGCAGTGGGAAAAGGACGGCATGGTGCCGCGCGAGGTGTTGCGCAAGATGGGCGAGGCGGGCCTGCTGGGGCTGATGTACGAGGGGACATACGGCGGCGGCGACGCCGACGCGCTGACCAACCTGGTGTTCGCCGAGGCGCTGTCGCAGTCCACCTTCGGCGGCTTCATCATCACCGTGCTGGTGCACACCGACATGGCCGGCCCGCACCTGCACCACGCCGGCAGCCCGGCGCAGAAGGCGCGCTACATGCCGCTGGTGACGGCCGGCAAGGCCATCACCGCGGTGGGGATCACCGAACCCGGCGCCGGCTCCGACGTGGCCGGCATCCGGACCCGCGCGCGCCGCGAGGGCAGCGAATGGGTGCTGGACGGCCGCAAGCTGTTCATCACCAACGGCGTCCATGCCGACCTGTACTTCATTGCCGCCAAGACCGGCCCGGGCAAGCGCGAGGTCTCGATGTTCATCGTCGAGAAAGGCACGCCGGGTTTCAGCGTGGGCCGCGCGCTCGACAAGACCGGCTGGCGCTCGTCCGACACCGCCGAACTGGTGCTGGACGGCGTGCGCCTGCCGGCCGATGCCTTGCTGGGCGAGGAGGGCAAGGGCTTTTACGCCGTGATGAAGAACTTCCAGACCGAGCGCATCGCGCTGGCCGCGATGGCCGTGGGCCACTGCCAGCAGGCACTGCGCCTCACGCTCGATTACGTGCGCCAGCGCGAGGCCTTCGGCGGCGTGCTGTGGGACCAGCAGTCTATCCGTCAGCGCCTGTCCATGTGCGACGCCAAGACCCGCGCCGCGCGCAGCTTCATGTACCACTGCGCCTGGGCGGTCACGCAGGGCCGTGACATCGTGCAGGAGGTCTCCATGCTCAAGGCCCTGACCGGCGAACTGGTCAACGAGGTGCTGTCCACCTGCCAGCAGTTCCATGGCGGCATGGGCTACATGCGCGAGACGCCGGTGGAGCGCCTGTGGCGTGACGCCCGCGTGCTGGCCATCGGCGGTGGCGCCACCGAAGTGATGCTTGAAGAAGTCGCGAAAAGGTATTGAGGTCCGACATGAAGCACCTGCTGATCGACGTGGCGGCCCATGTGGCCACCATCACCCTCAACCGCCCCGAGGTGCGCAACGCCTTCAACGACGAGGTCATCCCCGAGCTGACCCGTGCGTTCGGCGAGCTCGGCGCACGGGAGGACGTGCGCGCCATCGTGCTCGCGGCCAACGGCCCCGCCTTCTGCGCCGGCGCCGACCTCAACTGGATGCGCCGCATGGCCGACTACACCCGTGCCGAGAACCTGGCCGACGCCGGCGCGCTGGCCGAGATGCTGCGCACCATCTTCCACTGCCCCAAGCCCACCGTGGCCCGGGTGCAGGGCGACGTCTATGCGGGTGGCACCGGCCTGGTGGCGGCCTGCGACATCGCGGTGTCGGTGGACAGCGCCAGCTACTGCCTCAGCGAGGTGAAGCTGGGCCTGATCCCCGCCACCATCAGCCCTTACGTGATCCGTGCCATGGGCGCACGCGCCGCGCACCGCTACTTTCTCACCGCGGAGCGCTTCGGCGCCGCCGAGGCCCACCGCATCGGCTTCGTGCACGAGGTGGTGGCGGCCGACGCGCTGGATGCCAAGGTGGCCGAGATCGTGGCCACGCTGGTCAACGCCGGCCCCGAGGCGGTGAAAGCCTGCAAGCGGCTGGTCATCGACGTGGCCGGCGCCACGCTCGAGGACGGGCTGATCGGACGGACGGTGGCCGGCATCGCCGACATCCGCGCCAGCGCCGAAGGCCGCGAAGGCGTGGCCTCGTTTCTCAACAAACGCAAACCGAACTGGCTGCCACAATAAAACGCACAACGAATCAACAGGGGGTGTGTCCGTGGAAAGCGCCATTGCTTCATTCGATCTGCCCGCCCTGCTGGCCCTGGCGGCTGCGCTGGGCTGGGCCAGCGGGCTACGGCTGTACGCGGTGGTGTTCCTGGTCGGGCTGGCCGGAACCCTGGGGTGGTGGCCGCTGCCCGAGGGCCTGCACGTGCTGCAGCACCCGGCGGTGCTGGCCGTGAGCGGCGCGCTGCTGTTCGTCGAGTTCTTTGCCGACAAGATACCGCTGGTCGATTCCGCCTGGGACATGGTCAACAGCGTGCTGCGCGTGCCGGCCGGCGCGGCGCTGGCGGCGGCCGTGTTCGGACTCGACGGCGGCGTCATGACGGTGGTGGCCGCGCTGCTGGGCGGCACGCTGGCCGCCAGCAGCCAGGTGGCCAAGAGCACCTCGCGCGCGGCCATCAACACCTCGCCAGAGCCTTTTTCCAACCTGTTTGCCAGCCTGCTCGAAGACGGGCTGGTGCTGGGCGCGCTGTGGCTGGCCACGAACCATCCGCTGACCTTTGCCGTGCTGCTCGCCATCGTGGTCGTGCTGCTGGCTGTTCTCACATGGATGCTGTGGCGCTTCTTCCGTGCCGTGCTGCAGCGGCTCTCCGCTTTTGTCTCCGGAAACCCCAAGGTGGTTTGAATGTTCAAGAAGATACTGATTGCCAACCGTGGCGAAATCGCCTGCCGTGTCGCGGCCACCGCGCGCCGTCTGGGCGTGAAGACCGTGGCCGTCTACTCCGATGCCGATGCCCGGGCCAAGCACGTGGCGGCGTGTGACGAGGCCGTGCATGTGGGCGGCAGCGCGCCGCGCGACAGCTACCTGCAGTGGCAGCGCATCATCGATGCCGCGAAAGCCACCGGCGCCGAAGCCATCCACCCCGGCTACGGTTTCCTGAGCGAGAACGAGGACTTCGCCCAGGCTTGCGCCGCCGCAGGCCTGGTGTTCATCGGCCCGCCCGCATCGGCCATCCAGGCCATGGGCCTCAAGGCCGAGTCCAAGCAGCTGATGGAAAAGGCCGGCGTGCCGCTGGTGCCCGGCTACCACGGCAGCGACCAGGACCCGGCGCTGCTGAAACGCGAGGCCGACCGCATCGGCTACCCGGTGCTGATCAAGGCCAGCGCGGGTGGTGGTGGCAAGGGCATGCGCGCGGTCGACCAGGCGGAGGACTTCGATGCCGCGCTCGCCTCGTGCAAGCGCGAGGCCATCAACAGCTTTGGTGACGACGCGGTGCTGATCGAGAAGTACGTGCAGCGCCCGCGCCACATCGAGATTCAGGTGTTCGGCGACACGCATGGCCACTGCGTCTACCTGTTCGAGCGCGACTGCTCGGTGCAGCGCCGCCACCAGAAGGTGCTGGAGGAAGCCCCCGCGCCCGGCCTGACGCCCGAGCTGCGCCGCCAGATGGGCGAAGCGGCGGTGGCCGCGGCCCAGGCCGTCAACTATGTGGGTGCCGGCACGGTGGAGTTCATCGTGGAGCAGGCCGCCTATGACCGGCCCGAGTCCATGCGCTTCTACTTCATGGAGATGAACACGCGGCTGCAGGTGGAGCACCCGGTGACCGAGGCCATTACCGGCCTGGACTTGGTGGAGTGGCAGCTGCGCGTGGCCTCGGGCGAGCCGCTTCCGATGAAGCAGGACGAGCTGCGCATGACGGGCCATGCGATCGAGGCCCGCATCTGCGCCGAGAACCCCGACAACCAGTTCCTGCCCGCCACCGGCACGCTGGCGGTGTACCGCAAGCCCGCGCACGGCGCCTTCGCCCGCGACGACGTCCGCTTCGACGATGGCGTGCGCGAGGGCGACGCCATCTCGCCGTTCTACGACTCCATGATCGCCAAGCTCATCGTGCACGGCGACACCCGTGAACAGGCACTGGCCAAGCTGGATGCGGCGCTGGCGCAGACCCACATCGTGGGCCTGGCGACCAACGTGCAGTTCCTGCGCCGCGTGGTGCGGAGCGAATCCTTCGCGCAGGCCCGGCTGGACACGGCGCTGATCCCGCGCGAGGCGGCGGTGCTGTTCCAGCAGGAGCCGGTGGGCCTGGAGCTGGCTGCGGCCTGCGCGGTGGCGCGCACGCTGGCCGACGAGCGCGCGCTCGAGGGCGACGACCCCTTCAGCCGCCGCGACGGCTGGCGCTCGCACGGCGAGGTGCTGCGTCGCTTCGAGTTCGACTTCCGGGGCGAACACGTGAAGGCCCAGCTGCGCACCGCGCACGACGGCGCCCGCGTGCTGAGCGTGGGCGAGGCGGCCGGCGTGCTGGCCTTCGAAGCCACGCCCGACGGGCTGGACGTGCGCTTCGGCGAGCGCCGCGTGCGCGCCACGGTCTACTGGCAGGGGGAGACCGCCCACGTCTTCACCGGCAGCGGCGCCACCCAGATCGTGGAGGTGGACCTGCTGGCCCACGCGGGCGAGGGCCACAGCGAAGGCGGTCGCCTGACCGCCCCCATGCCCGGCAAGGTGGTGTCGTTCGCGGTCAAGGCCGGCGACAAGGTGGCCAAGGGTCAGGCGCTGGCGGTGATGGAGGCCATGAAGATGGAGCACACCATCGCCGCGCCGGCCGACGGCGTGGTCGCCGAGCTGCTCTACGCGCCGGGAGACCAAGTCGCCGAAGGGGCCGAACTGCTCAAGCTCGGCGCCTGACCCGGCGCGCCGGGATAATCCGGGGATGTCCACCGTCCGCATCGCCTTCTGCTGCGCCGACACCAAACCCGAACCCTGGCTGGAGGGCCTGCGCGCCGCGCTGCCCGGCGCCACGGTCGAGCTGTGGGCGACCGGTGCGCCGCCGGCCGACTACGCGGTGGTCTGGTCGCCGCCGCAGACCTTCATCGATGAGCAGCACGGCCTGAAGGCGATGTTCAACATCGGCGCCGGCGTGGATGCGCTGCTGCGGCTGCGCTTGCCGCCGGGCCTGCGCATCGTGCGGCTGGATGATGCCGGCATGTCGGTGCAGATGGCCGAATACGTGTGCCATGCGCTGATCCGCCACTTCCGCGAGTTCGACGGCTACGAGGCCGACGTGTCCCGGAGGCAGTGGTCCTACCGCAAGCCGCGCGAGCGCGCCGATTTTCCGGTGGGCGTGATGGGCCTGGGCGTGCTGGGCGCGCGCGTGGCGCAGGCCGTGGCCGCCTTCGATTTTCCGGTCAATGGCTGGAGCCGCACGCCGCGCGCGCTGCCGGGCGTGCGGGCCTTCCACGGTGCCGAGGGGTTCAACGGCTTCCTCGGCGCGAGCCGCGTGCTCGTGAACCTGCTGCCCCTCACCCCCGACACGCGCGACATCCTGAACCGCGACACGCTGTCGCGCCTGCTGCCGGGCGGCTACCTCATCAACGTGGCGCGCGGTGCCCACCTGGTGGACGAAGACCTGCTGGCGCTGATCGACAGCGGCCACCTGGCCGGCGCCACGCTGGACGTGTTCCGCACCGAGCCGTTGCCCGCGTCGCACCCGTTCTGGGCGCATCCCCGGGTCACGGTGACGCCGCACACCTCGGCGCGCACGCTGCGTTCCGAGAGCATCGCCCAGATCGCGGCCAAGATACGCCGCCTGCTGGCCGGTGAACCCATAGACAATCTGCCGGGCGTGGTGGACGCCGCGCGCGGCTACTGAACGAGGACTCACCATGGCTATGCCTTCCCATGTCAGACTCATCGACGTCGGCCCGCGCGACGGCCTGCAGAACGAGAAGCAGCCGGTGCCGGCGGCGGTCAAGATCGAGCTGGTTCACCGCCTGCAGGCCGCCGGCCTGAAGGAGATCGAGGTCACCAGCTACGTGAGCC
>CAMLQP010000148.1 GCA_946482115.1 uncultured Comamonadaceae bacterium | reverse complement strand
TCAAGGTCAACCTGTTCCCCGGCGGCACGCTGGGCAGCGACCAGGCCAACGTGTCCGCGCTGCAGGGCGGCACGCTGGAAATGGTGTCCATGAACTCCGGCATCCTGGCCGCCCAGGTCAAGGACTTCGCGGTGTTCGACTTCCCCTTCATGTTCGCCAACAGCCGCGAGGCGGACGCCGTGGTGGACGGCCCCTTCGGCAAGAAGATGCACGCCAAGCTGGAGGAAAAGGGCATCGTCGGCCTGGCCTACTACGAGCTGGGCTTTCGCAACATCACCAACGGCCGCCGCCCCATCAACAAGGTGGCCGACCTCGAAGGCCTGAAGCTGCGCGTGATCCCCAACCCGGTGAACGTGGACTGGGTCAAGGCCGTCGGCGCCAACCCCACGCCGCTGCCCTTCCCCGAGGTCTACGCCGCGCTGGAGCAGAAGGCGATCGACGGCCAGGAAAACCCGGTCACCGTGATCAACGCCAACAAGTTCTACGAGGTGCAGAAACACCTGGTGATGACCAACCACCAGTACAACCCGCAGTCGGTGATGATCAGCAAGAAGTTCTGGGACACGCTCTCGGCCGCCGAGAAGCAGATCGTCCAGGATGCCGCCACCGAATCGGTGAAGTTCCAGCGCGAGCAGGCGCGCGGCCAGGTCGCCTCGGCGCTGGACAACATGAAGAAGAACGGCATGGCCGTGACCGAGCTGCCCGCCGCCGAACTGGCCGTCCTGCGCGACCGCATGAAGCCCGTGATCGCCAAACACGGCGAGCCCATCGCCGCGACCGTGGCCGAGCTCGAAGCCGAGCTGGCCAAGCTGCGCAAGTAAGCCCCACGGAGCCCGGATGAGCCTCACCCGCATCGCCGTCGCCGGCGCCGGCTACATCGGCCAGGCGCACATGACCGCCGCGCGCGCCAGCATGGGTTGCACGCTCTCGGCGGTGGTGGACCCTTCCCCCGCCGCGCGCGCGGTGGCCGATGCCGCCGGCGTGCCGCTGTACGCGTCGATCGAGGAGCTGCTGGCACGCGACCGCCCCGACGGGCTGGTGCTGGCCACGCCCAACGCGCTGCATGTGCCGCAGTCGCTGCTGTGCGTGGATGCGGGCCTGCCCATCCTGCTCGAGAAGCCCATCGCCACCACCGTGGCCGAAGGCCGGCGGCTGGTGGACGCAGTGGCGCGCACCGGCGCGCGCGTGCTGATCGGCCACCACCGTGCGCACAGCCCCATCATGGCCAAGGCGCGACAGGTGGTCGAGTCGGGCCAGCTGGGCCGCCTCGTGGCCGTCATGGGCAGCGCCACCTTCCTCAAGCCCGACCACTACTTCGAGGACGGGCCCTGGCGGCGCGAGCCCGGCGGCGGCCCCATCCTGCTCAACATGATCCACGAGGTGCACAACCTGCGCATGCTGTGCGGCGAGATCGTGTCGGTGCAGGCCTTCGCGTCCAGCGCCACGCGCGGCTTCGCGGTGGAGGACACCGTGGCCATCAACCTGCGCTTCGCCAGCGGCGTGCTGGGCAGCTTCCTGCTCAGCGACACCGCCGCCTGCGCCCGCAGCTGGGAGCAGACCTCGCAGGAGAACCCGGCCTACCCCAGCTATGCCGACGAGGATTGCTACGTCGTCGCCGGCACCAACGGCAGCCTCTCGGTGCCCACCATGCGGCTCAAGACCTACCCCCGCCCCGAGGCACGCTCGTGGTGGAAACCGTTCGAGGTCGGCACCGTGGGCCTGGTGCGCGAGGACCCGATCGCGCGCCAGATGGACCATTTCGGCGCCGTGGTGCGCGGCGAGGCCGAGCCGCTGGTCAGTGCCCACGACGGCCTGCGCAACCTCACAATCACGGAAGCCATCGTCGAGGCCGCCCGCAGCGGCCACGCGGTCGAGATCCACTGAACCTCCACAAGGAAAACCCATGAAAGTCCTGGTCCTGCACGGCATCAACCTCAACATGTTCGGCAAGCGCGACCCCAAGCAGTACGGCACCGCCACACTGGCGCAGATCGACCAGCAGTGCACCGAACTGGGCCATGAGCTGGGCGTGGAGGTGCAGGCCTTCCAGACCAACCACGAGGGCGCGATGGTGGAACGGATTCACCAGGCCTTTTTCGACAACGTCGATGCGGTCGTCATCAACGCCGGTGCCTGGACCCACTACAGCTACGGCATCCGCGACGCGCTGGCCATCCTCAAATGCCCCATCGTCGAGGTGCACATGTCCAACGTGCACGCGCGCGAACCCTTCCGCCACCACTCGGTGATCGCCGAGATCGCCCAGGGCCAGATCGCCGGCTTCGGCGTCGACAGCTACCTGCTGGGCCTGCGCACCGCCGTCACCCACGCCAGGGCCCGCCAGGCCTGACCCCGACCCCGCCATGACCATCGACGGCCACACCGAACTGATCGCCCACATCGGCTATCCCACGCACGCCTTCAAGGCGCCGCTGATCTACAACCCCTATTTCGAGGCGGAAGGCATCAACGCGGTGGTGGTGCCCATGGGCTGCCAGGCGGCGCACTACGCGGTACTGCTCAAATCGGTTTTCGCCCTGACCAACATCCGGGGCGCGCTGATCACCATGCCGCACAAGGTCCCCACCGTGGGCCTGCTCGACGAGGTCAGCACCGCCGTGCAGGTGGCGGGCGCCTGCAACGCGGTGCGCCGCACCGCCGACGGTCGCCTGCAGGGTGATCTGTTCGATGGTGAAGGTTTCGTGCGCGGCCTGCGCCGCAAGGGCATGCAACCCGCCGGCGCCCGCGCGCTGGTGGTGGGCTGTGGCGGCGTGGGCAGCGCCATCGCCGCCTCGCTGGCTGGCGCTGGCGTAGGCACCCTGCTGCTGTTCGACCTCAACGCCAGCGCTGCCGACGGGCTGGCCGCCCGCCTGCGCCAGCACCACCCGGCACTGACCGTGGTGACGGGCAACCGCGACCCGCGCGGTTTCGACCTTGTGGTGAACGCCACACCCATGGGCATGAACGAGGGCGACGAACTGCCGCTGGACGTCTCACGCCTCTCGCCCGACACCTTCGTGGGCGAGGTGGTGATGCGCACCGAGACCACCGCCTTCCTGGCCGCTGCGCGCGCGCGCGGCTGCCGCGTGCAGGTCGGCACCGACATGCTGTTCGAGCAGATCCCCGCCTACCTGGAGTTTTTCGGCCTGCCCACCACCACGGCCGAGCGCTTGCGAGAACTGGCCACCCTGCCGGCCTGACGCGATGCTCAACGTCCTCGCCGTCACCGCTCCCATCTACCTGCTGATCGCGGTGGGTTTCCTGGCGGTGCGCCGGGGCGTGTTCCAGCGCAGCGACATGCAGCTGCTGGGCCGGCTGCTGGTGCTTTTCGTGCTGCCGGCACTGGTGTTCCGTGCCATCAACCGGTATCCCATCGCCGAGGTGCTCAATCCCGGCTACCTGTTCGCCTACGGCCTGGGTTCGCTGGCACTGCTGGTGCTGGGCCTGGCCTATGGGCGGCGGCTGCGCGGCCACGGCATGGCGGCCTCGGCCTTCATCGGCATGGGCATGGCCGCCTCCAACAGCATGTTCGTGGGCTACCCCATCCTGTCGCAGCTGGTGGGCGACAGCGCCGACATCGCGCTCACCCTGTGCCTGCTGATCGAGAACCTGCTGATCATCCCCGCCACGCTGATGCTGGCCGACACCCAGTCGCACCTGCCCTGGCACCAGGCACTGCGACGTTCCCTCGCGAGCGTGCTGCGCAACCCCATTGTGCTGGCCATACTGGCCGGCCTCGCCACCTCGCTGCTGGGCTGGCGCGTGCCGGCGGTGATCGACCGCACCCTGACGATCGTCGCCGGTGCGGCGGCTCCGGTGGCGCTGTTCATGATCGGTGGCGTGCTGGTGGGCCAGAAACTGCAGGGCGTGCGGCGCGACCTGCTGGCGGTGGCCCTGGGAAAGCTGGTGCTGCACCCGTTGGCCATCGTGGGCCTGTTGCTGCTGGTGCCGCCCCTGCCCGCACCGCTCATGCTGGCCGCCATCGCCTTTGCGGCCATGCCCACGCCCGCCATCTACCCGGCCCTGGCCCAGCGTTTCGGGCAGGACGGTTTCTGCGCCACCGCGCTGGTCCTCGTGACCTTCGTATCCTTCGTGTCCATCAACGCCTGGCTGATGCTGCTGCCCGACCTGACCGGTTGGCTCGCGGCCCGGACCTGAATCCACCACACTGGAGACAAGCCCATGAGCGACTTCCTGACCTTGAACGCTGGCGAGCGCGAGCCGCTGCAGGCGTCCTTCAGCGACGCGACCAACCCCATCGGCCTCGATGGGCTGGAGTTCATCGAGTACGCCACGCCCAAGCCCCAGGCGCTGGGCCAGGTGCTGGAGATGATGGGCTTCCGGCCCATCGCCCGTCACCGCTCGCGCGAGGTGCTGCTGTACCGCCAGGGCAGCCTCAACATCATCGTGAACGCCCACCCGGTGGACGCGCGGGCGGCCAGCCACGGCAGCGACGTGCCCGCCATCTCGGCCGTGGCGCTGCGCGTGCGCGACGCCCGCGCGGCCTTTCGCTACGTGCTCGAACGCGGCGCCTGGGAGGTGCCCGCCCACGCCGAGGTGATGGAGCTCAATATTCCCGCCATCCACGGCCCCGGCGGCAGCCGCATCTACTTCGTCGATCGCTACAACGACTTCAGCATCTACGACGTCGACTTCGTGCCCATTCCCACGGTGGACCAGCACCCGCCGGCCACTGCGGGCATCAACTTCTTCGGCATCGTGCAGTACATCGGCCCAGAGCGCAGCCACGACTGGATCGAGTACTACGGCGAGCTGTTCGGCACCGAGCTGATCCCGGACGAGCAGCGCTTCGGCATCATGCCCAAGGGCAAACTGCTGCGCACACCGGCGCTGGACCCGACGCAGCGTTTCATGCTGCAGCTGATTGAACCCGAGCCCAACGTGCTGGACGCGCAGGAACGGCTCCAGCGCATCGGCCTGGGTGTGTCCGACGTGGTGGCCGCGGTGCAGGCGCTGCGCGCGCGCGGTGTGGAGTTCGTCGAGACCGACGCGGTGCACACCGAACGGCGCGGCGCCATCACCAAGACCTACCTCGGCTCGGTGGTGTTCGAGCTGGTTCACAGCGAGGGCTGACACCATGACCACCGCCCTGCGCCGCGAACGCGCCGATCTGGCCATACGCGCCTTCGGCATGGACACCATCACCCTGGCCGGCCCGCTGGAGGCCAAGCTCGAGGCCATGGCCGAGGCTGGCTTCAGCCAGGTGATGCTCAAGGCCAACGACCTCGTGGGCCACCCCGACGGCTGGCAAGCCGCCGTGCGCGCGGTGCATGCCAGCGGCCTGCGTGGCACCGGCTTTCAGGTGCTGCGCGACTTCGAAGGCCTGTCGGGCCACCTGCACGGCTACAAGGTCGACATCGCCAAGGGCATGCTGGAAATGTGCGCCGCGTTGGGCTGCGACGTGCTGCTCGCCTGCTCGTCCACCTCCAGGCACGCGAGCGACGATCTCGACCACATCGCCCGCGACCTGCGCAAGCTGGCCATGCTGGCCATTCCGCACGGCATACGCATCGCCTACGAGGCGCTGTCGTGGGGCCGCACGGTCAACGAGTTCACCACCGCCTGGGACGTGATCCAGCGCGCCGACTGCCCCAACCTCGGCATCGGCATCGACTCCTTCCACATCTTCGCGGCCGAGACGCCGCTGGACGCGATCGACGACCTTCAGCCCGACAAGATCTTTCTGGTGCAGCTGGCCGATTTCATGTGGCAGGAGACCAAGACCTTCGAGGAACGCATGGCCACGGCGCGCACCTTCCGCGTGTTCCCCGGCGAGGGCGTGCACTCCGAGCAGCTGGTGCAGCTGGTGCTCAAGCTCGACGCACTGGGCTATGGCGGCGACTACAGCTTCGAGGTGTTCAACGACGACTACCTGCAACTGCCGCTGCCCATGGTGGCGCAACGCGCGCGCCGCTCGGCCCAGTGGCTGGCGGACGACGTGCTGCGGCTGTCGGTGCCGCTGCCCGGCGAGATGCGGCTGCGGCGCTGAGGGCCGGTGCCGGCCCGGGATCGCGCCGGGGGTGCGGCATAGAATCGCCCCAGTCCCGCCACCCCGCCATCGCTTGCCCACCCACGACACGCCCCCGCGCCGCCCGCGCAAGAGCACGGGCGCCGTCACGCTGCGCCAGGTCGCGGCGCTGGCCGACGTGGCCCCCGTCACCGTCTCGCGCGTGCTCAACACGCCCGCCCTGGTCTCGCCCGAGGCGCGCGAGCGCGTGCTCGAGGTCATCCGGGCAACCGGCTATGTGCCCAACCGGCTCGCCGGCGGCCTGGCGTCCACCCGCAGCCGGCTGATCGCGGCCATCGTGCCCACCATGTCCATGTCGGTCTTCCTGCCCACCATGCAGGCCCTGACCGACACCTTGTTCGAGGGCGGCTACCAGCTCATGCTGGGGCAGACCGGCTATTCGGACGCCCGGGAGGATGCGCTGATCGAAGCCATCATCGGCCGGCGGCCCGATGGCATCGCGCTGACCGGCGTGTTCCATTCCGAGCAGAGCCGCACCCGGTTGCGGGGAGCGGGCATTCCGGTGGTGGAGACCTGGGATCTCACGCCCGACCCCATCGACATGCTGGTGGGCTTCTCCCATGCCGACATCGGCTCGGCGGTGGCCGACCATCTGGTGGAACGGGGCCGGCAGCGGCTGGCCATGGTCACCGCCAACGACGCGCGGGCGTTGCGCCGCGCCCAGTCCTTCCAGGCCCGGGTGGCTGCCCGGGGCCTGCGCCCTGCCGCCCTGGTGGACGTGGGCGCCTCGCGCAGCCTCGCCAGCGGGCGGGGCGCACTGGCGCAGCTGCTGCGAGACGGCGTGGATGCGGTGTTCTGCAGTTCCGACCTGCTGGCCGTGGGGGTGATCACGGAAGCGCAGGCGCGCGGCCTGCACGTGCCCGGCGACCTGGCGGTGATCGGCTTCGGCGACTTCGATTTCGTGTCCGGCCTCGAGCCCTCCCTGACCTCGGTTCACGTCAACGGCGCCGCCATCGGCGCCCAGGCGGCCCGCCTGCTCATGGCGCGCGCGGAAGGCCATCCCGTTGCCCCCGGCGCGGTGGATGTGGGCTTCTCCATCATCGAGCGCGGCAGCACCTAGGGCTAACACTTAGTTGTATGACTTGTGATGTCTAAATGGAACCGCTACCATTTAAACCTGCCTCACTGGAACCGCCGCCCTTCCCAGGCCCCATTCACATGCAATACACGCCCCCCGACCTCAAGCGCATCATGGGCCACGGCCTGTTGTCC
>CAMLQP010000147.1 GCA_946482115.1 uncultured Comamonadaceae bacterium | reverse complement strand
CCTGCAACCCGAAGTCCTGCAGCACGGCGGACAGCAGTTCCGGCCCCTGCAGGAAGGTGTTAAACACCAGGGCCGAGACCACCTGGCGCGGCGCCAGGTCGGCCATGAGGCGGCGCACCAGCGTGCTCTTGCCCATGCCGACCTCGGCGGTGAGCAGGCAGAAGCCCTTGCGCGAGAGGATGCAGTGCTCCAGCTCGACACGCTGCTCTTCCAGGTGCGGCGTGGTGAAGTAGCAGCCCGCGTCCGGCGTGTAGGGGAACGGGTTGCGGACCAGGCCCAGGGTGGCGAGGTGGCTGTTGCGCGCGTTCATCGGGCGGCCTCGGACTGGCTGGCCTGGTCCAGCGCCGCGCGCAGCACGGTGGAGTTGGGGTTGTGCCGCAGCGAACGCGCCAGCACCTCGCGGGCCTGGTCGGGCCGCTGGCCCTGGCGTTCGATGGAGGCCAGCGTCAGGCTGGCGTTCTCGTCGCCGGGCAGCTTCTCCAGCAGCCGGCGGTAGACGCGCTGCGCCCGCTCGGCGTCGCCGGTGCGGTAGGCGTGCCAGCCTTCGGCGCGCAAGCGCGCCAGCGAGCCTTCGGGCAGGCGGCTGCGAATGCCCTGCAGGTGGCGCTGCGCCTGCGCTTCGTCGCGCGCTTCCAGCGCACGGTTGAGCCCGTCGAACAGCTCGCTGATGTCTTCGTTGGAAGCACCCTCGGTGGCGCCACCGGTGGCACGCACCGTCACCTCCACCGGCGCGGGGCGCGCCTGCGACACCGGCTGGGCGGGGGCCGGCGCCGCAGCGGGTGCTGGCGCGACCGCAGGAGCGGCAGCAGGCGGCGTGGCCACCGCGGGGACGGGCTCGGTCGCGGCAGCGGCCGGGCGCACGGACAGCGAGGTGGAGAGCATCAGCCGCGGCGGCACCGTCGGCAGGGGCGGCTCGACCACGGGCAGGGCCGCCACGGCGGCAGGTGCAGCAGCGGACGAGGTGGCAGGAACAGCGGCAGGGGCGGCAACCGGCAACGGCGCGACCGCGGCCGTGGGCAGGGGCGCCTCCTCGGCCGGCGCCGGGACCATGGCCGCGGGCGCCGACGGCGCGGCGTTGGCGGCCACACCGGCCACCGGTTCGCGCTGCGACAGCAGCAGCCCCGCCACGATGCCCGCGCCAGCAACCACGGCACCCAGCAGCAAAGGCCCGCGCAGACGGCCCGGGGCGGTCGGTGGCACCGCCGGCACCGCGCGTGGCGCTGCGGCGGCCGCGCTGGCCACCACGGGGGCCGGTGCCTCCTGCTCGGTCTGCTTCAGTGCCTGGTAAATCAGACTCATAGCAGGCGCACGCGCAGCACGACGATCAGTTCACGGGCGAAGCGCGCATCGCCTTCCTGCGACACCAGCTTGCCGAGCACCGGCACGTCGGCCAGGAAGGGCACGCCGCTGTTGGCACCGGAGGACTTCTGGTCGATCAGGCCGCCGACCACAACCACATCGCCGTCGTTCACGTTCAGCGTGGTGGTGAGGCCCTTGTAGGCGACCTGCGGCAGGCTGACCGAGTTGAACTGGTTGACCTGCACCAGCTCCAGCGTCTTGGGGTCCACGTCGCTCTGCACCGGGTTGATCAGCAGCTCGATCTTGCCGTCGTCGCGCATCATGGGCAGCACGCCGACCATCACGCCCGAGAACACCGAATCGGTCTGCACTTCCGATGAGGTGGTGGTGGCGCCGCCGCCCACGTTGTTTTGCGCCGCGCTGGAGCGCGAGACGTATTTCAGGCTGGTGCCCACCGAGAGCATCGCGGGCGTGCCGTTGCGCACCTGGATGTTGGGGTTGGAGAGGATGCGCAGGGTGCCGAAGTTGCGCAGCGCATTGATCACCGCCGAGCCGTTGGTGTCGGCGTAGCCGATGCCGCCGGTGGCCAGGCCGGTGGACGAACCGATGGCCCGCGCCGGAATGGTCAGGCTGCTGCCGGGGTAGCTGCCGCGCGAACCGGGCAGGCTGCCGTTGCCGGTGGGCGAGAGGTTGAGCGCGTCGACGCCGAAGTTCAGCGCCAGGCGACTGCGCAGCTGGGTCCAGTCCACACCCAGCTGGTAGCCGTCGCCCAGTTGCACGTCGATCAGTTGTGCCTCGATGTAGACCTGCTTGGTCAGCATGTCCTGGGTCTGCTTGATCAGCTTCTCCACCGCGCGCATCTGCGACGGGCGGGCCTTGACGAACAGCGTGCCGGAAGTGCGGTTGAGGGTGAAGGCCTGGTTCTGGTTGGGCTGCTGCACCTGGGTGGGTTCCTGCGGGGTGCGCGCGTTGGTGGCCGCCGTCTGCGACGACTCGTTGGCCGGGCGGTTCTCGCCCAGGATGGCCCGCAGGTTGTTTTCGATCTCGGTGTACGGGTCGGCCCGCTGGGTCGACGAGGCCGTCATCGACAGCGCGCCGGAGATGGCCGAGTTGGCATTGCTGGAGTTGGAGCCGAACACGTTGCCGCCGGAGTTCAGCGACATCTGGGAGTTCACGTTGAGGAAGTTCATCGCGAAGAACTTCTCCTCGTGCAGGCGGATGCGCATGGTCTGGTTGCGGATCTCGCCCGACACGTCGTAGCTGCGCAGCAGCTCGTTGAAGGCCTCGCGCAGGGACACGTCCTTGAGGAACATGTCGGTCAGCGCGCCCTGCTGCACCACCGCCGGCTCGACGATGAGGTTGACCTTGGCTGCGTCGGCGAACGCGGTCAGGATCTGGCTGATCGTGCCGTTGGAGATCGACACGCTGATGGTGCGGCCCTCCAGCGGGTCGTACTGCGGTGCCGGCGGCTCCAGCGCCTTGGCCGCGGCCGTCTTGCGGAGCTCGGCCAGCAGGCGCTCCTGCTGCTCCAGCAGCTTGCGCGACTCGGCCTGCGCCACCTCCTGGATGCGCCGCACCGACTCGGTGTCCGGGTCGCTCAGGTTCTTCGCGCTCTGCGGCGGCGGAGCCACGCAAGCCGACAGCAGCACCACCGAAAGGGCGGCGGTGGCCTTGACCAGTGCGGTCGTCGGGAAGGGCAGTTGGGTCTTTTGCATGGCGGTGGTGTGTGCGAGGGACATCGAAAAACGGGCGGCTGTGCTCAGGGCATGCTTCTTCTCAGCCAACCGGCAAGCTGCGCGGGCGACTCGGCCAGCACCACGTCGTCGGACGTGGACCGGATCGGGGCGTTGGGACTGGCGGCGCAGAGGCCCGCCGCGGTGTGGGGGGGGTCCAGGCGCAGGCCGTCGCCGCTGCGGTCGTGCAGCGGCAGCACCAGCCAGTAGGCGACCGGCATGACGGCGTTGGTCGCGCAGTCGATGACACCGGCCGCACCGGCGTCGCCGGTGAGGTGGGCGCGCGAGGTCGACAGCGCCAGCGAGGCGGCGTTGCCCAGACCGACGATCAGGTCGGTGACATCCAGCTGGGTGGCATCGCCGGCGGCGTCGCCGGTGCGCTCCACCGCCACCGCGAGGTCGGCGTCCGAGGCCGGCGTGCCATTGGCGGCGCGAAAGACCGCGTAGCGGGCCCGCAGCGATTCCTGGGGCACTTCCATGTCCAGCGCCACGTAGGGAAACCAGCCCACCTGGTTGCCGGCGGTGCAGTTGCCGCCTGTGAGTGATTCGTAGCCGGTCGCGGTGGCCCCGCTGTCCGGACACGGCAGGCGGCCATGGCGCATGGCGAAGGCGCGCAGGCTGCCCTGCATCTGGCGCGCCAGGGACATCGCCCCTTCGCGCTCCTGCTGTTCGGACACGGTGTCGAAGGCGGTGAACGCGGCCCAGCTCACCAGCCCGGCCACCACCAGCACGATCGCGACCTCCACCAGCGAAAAGCCGCGCACGCGCCGCACACGGGCCGCGCGCGAAAGCGTGTGCCGGAGATGCAGGGCCGTGCTCACTTCTGCGTTCCTGCCGGCGCCGGCAGCGGGCGCGCGTACGACTGCACCTGCGCGGCGCTCTGGCTGATCTGATCGCTGAGGTCGCGCATCTCGGCCAGGATCGCCTGCCGGCGGGCGACGTCCTTGGCGTTCGAGCTGGACGCGATAGACTGCAGCTCCTTGCTCAGCGTCTGCACCCGGCCCGAGTAGCCGAGCATGTCGCGCACGGCCTTGAAGTAGCGGGGATCGAACTCGCCGCGGCCCAGTTGCTCGACCTCGTCCATCACGGCCTGGGCCTCGGCGATCGAGACGTTCGGGCCCTTGGCCTGCAACGCGGCCAGCTTGGCGCGGATGCTGGCGCGCAGCTGGCGGCGCTCTTCGGGCGTGAGCCTGGAACCGCCCGCCCCCGGTGCAGCGGCCGACGGGCCCGCAGCGCCCGGCACCGGGGCACCCGCCACTGGCGAGGCCGGCTCAGCGGCGGAAGACTGGGCGGCCGCCGGCGCGGACAACACAGGTGCACCTGCCGACGCGGCGCCGGAGGCCGAAGACGCAGCGTCACCGGCAGGCCCCGCCGCGGTCACTGGCAACGGTGCCGACGCGCTGCCAGCGGCGGGCGCGGGCGCAGAACCGCTGTTGGCCAGCCAGTACCCGCCCAGAAAGGCGAGCAGCACCAGGCCCAGCCCTGCCCCGGCAACAACCCCTTTGTTCATCAGTTGGCCTTTGCCTTCGCGGGGAACGCGCCGAGCACGCGCAGCCGCTCCAGGGGCACCGCCACCACCAGTTCTTCCTTGCCGTAGCCGAAGGTCACCGCACCGACCTGGATGGCACGTACCACCAGACCGTCGCCCACGGCATCGCCCACACGGACCAGGTGACCGTCCACCACGGCCTTGCGCTCGGCGCCTTCGACGACCACGCTCACCTTGGGCAGCGGCACCGACGACAGCGGCTGGCGCACGTGGCCGGCGCGCGGCTGCGGCGCCAGCGCCGCCATCTGCGTTGGCGTCTGCGGCGGCAGCACGAACAGGCTGTCGTAGTTCTCCAGCGGGCGGATGCCCGGCGCGGCGGAACCGGCCGCCATCAGGCCCATGGGCCGGCGCGCCGAGGCGTCCAGCAGGGCCTGCAGCGAAACCTTGAGCTCCGCCTGGTCGGCCACCACCTGCGGCGAGAGAGGAGGCAGCGACATCTGCACCGGCGCCAGCGTGTGGCGCTCGACGCCGATGCGATTGCCGATCATCGCCGCGGCCAGCAGGAGCAGCGCTGCGGCGATCAGGCTCAGTGTGAGGGCAACGTATTTCATCGGGAGTTCTGTTCGGACATCAGCTGTTGCCACCCGACGCCACGCGGCGCAGGTGGTAGGCGAAAGCGCCCACGGAGCCGTCGTTGGGCGTGGTCGATTCGGCCTCCCAGCCCTGGGCCCTCAAGGCGCCCAGGAAGCGGCTGAGTTCGACGCTGGAGCCATTGGCCACCACACCGTCGATGCGGAAACGCGCCTTGGACGCCTGGTCGGCCTTGGCCAGCTGGACGCGCTGGATGCGCACACCGGTGCCGGCCGCCTGGCGCACCGTGGTGAGCATGCGCACCGGGTCGTGGGTGGCGGCAAAGCCCAGCTGGCGAGCGAACGCCAGATCCGCACTTTCCACCCCGGTGCCTCCGGCGGCGGTGGCCGCGGCCACGCGGGTGCGCAGCGGCTCCATCTCGTCGTTCAGCGCACGCACCGCCTGCCGTTCCTGGACCGCGGACTGCTCGGCGTACACGGCCAAGCCGCCCAGCCCCAGCGCGACCACGGCCACCATGGCGGCCAGGGGCAGCACATAGCCCTCGCTCAGCCAAGCCAGACGCTGCAGACCGGAGGCGACGAAGCCCCGCACCGGCATGCTGGCCAGCAGGCCCGGCAACACCGAAGCCGCCTTGCCGCCTTCGGTGCGGAAGGATTCGTGTGGCAGGAGGCGCGCTTCGAGACCGCCGAGCTCGGCGAGCCTGGCCAGCAGCGTCTGCTCGGTGCCCGCATCGTCGGTCCGCACGGCGCCCCATCGCACGCCTGCGGCACTCCTCCAGCCGCTGGCGCGCAGCTGGGCCATCATGGTGCGCACCGGCGCCAGGTAGTCGGTCGCATCGGTGCCGATGGCCGCCGCCGTGGCGTAGTGCATCTTGTTGTCGGATTCGCCGTAGGCGTGGATCTGCTGCCCGGTCCTCACCATGCGCAGCGGCTCGTCCTTGCCGGAGCCGGTGGTCAGCATCGCCACCAGCGGCACGACCATGCAGTGGTCGCGCTGGCGCTGAGCCCAGTCCTGGTGCCGCTGCCAGTCGTCCAGCGCGACCGCGGTGTAGAGCGTCTGGCAGCTGTCGGCGTGGCGCATCTGCTTGTGCACGAAGACCTGTATGGGACCTTCGACCGCGCCTTCGGCGCGCACCACTTTTTCAATCTGGGCCGCGGCGTACTCGGGCTTGCCCTTGGTGGACTGGATGCCGACCTGCGAGTCCGCAAAGTCGATCACCACCACCGCGGCACCGGTGAGCTCGGGCCAGGGTGCGATCTCGCGCATCTCGCCGGCGGCGAAACGGAACCAGCCCTGCTGGGAGACTAGGAGAATCTGCTCGGGCTTCATCGGCTCACCAGGGGGAAGTACACGACACCGGCCATCTCGACGTTGAAGCCCCGGTCGTCCGGCAGCACCGGGGAGAACAGGCCGGCCCCGGGCGAGGCCACGGTCACGTCGAAGTAGTCGGCGGCAAACCATTGCGCACCGCTGGCACCGATCTGCTGCACCAGCAGGATTTCGGCGTCGCGGCGGCTGAGAAGGGCGGTGGTTCGCTGCAGCTTGCGGTTGGACCAGCGGGCGGGATCGAAACCCGCCTTGGCCACCATGGCCTTGATGTCCTCGGCGTCCTTGGCGTAGCGCTCGTGCTGTTCCAGCGCGGGCACCAGGCCGCGCAGCTGGGTCAGTTCGGCGCGCGCCGAAGCCGCATCCGACCGGGCCTGCCCCAGCCGGCCCACAGCCTGCCAAGCGAACCAGGCCGCCACCGCCAGCGCGAGCGTGGCGACGCCCAGCAGGACCAGGCGCAGACGTCGGGAGGCGTCCATCACTGGTCCATCACCCAGTGGGCGGTGAGCAGGGTCACGCGGTCTTCGTCGTACTGGCGGCCGTTGGCGGTGGCACCGCCGGGGGTGTTGGCGCCGATGGCGGTGGCGTCGCCACCCACCTGGTTGTTGCCGCCGATGTTGCTGGCCACCGTGTTGTTGGCTTCCCAGGCGGTGCCGGGCGCGTTGGCGTCCACGGCCTGGGTGTGGCCGGCACGGCCCTGGATGCGGAAGCGGCCTTCGCGCGAATCGGGCTTGCCGTCGATCAGCTGGTCGAGGTAACGCACCAGGTCGGGCGTGAGGCCACGCACCACCATCACGTTGCCGGCGCCGCTGGTCGTGCCGGCGGTGTTCCACTGGAAGCAGA
>CAMLQP010000146.1 GCA_946482115.1 uncultured Comamonadaceae bacterium | reverse complement strand
CCCTGCACGCCTTCGTCCCAGCCCTTGATGACGTGGCCGGCGCCCAGCGGGAAGACGAAGGGGTCGTTGCGGTCCTTGCTGGAATCGAACTTGTCGCCGATCTGGCCGTCGGCATAGAGCCAGCCGGTGTAGTGCACGGTGACGCGTTTGCCGGCGGCGGCGACCGCGCCGGTGCCGGCCACGGTGTCTTCGTATTGCAGGCCGGAAGGGGTGGTGATCATGGCAAAAGCTCCTTTGTCGTCATTCGAGCCAGGTGGTGAAGTTCTCCACCGGCTCGCGGGGGGTGTGGAAGGTGTTGACGATGTGGTCCGGATCGGCGTGGCCGAGCGACAGGCCGCAGACCAGCATTTCGTTATCGCTGGCGCCCACGTGGGGCAGGATGATGCGGGCAAAGCCGTTCCAGGCCGCCTGCGGGCAGGTGTGCAGGCCGTGGCCGCGCGCGGCCACCATCACGTTCTGGATGAACATGCCCATGTCCACCAGCGAGCCGCGGCCCATCACCTTCTCGATGGTGAACATCAGGCCCACAGGCGCGTCAAAGAAGCGGAAGTTGCGCTGGTGCTGGGCGTGCATCTTGTCCTTGTCGCCCTTGCCGATGCCCAGCAGCCCGTACAGGCCCCAGCCGTTCTCGCGGCGGCGGTCGATGTAGGGGCTGGCCCATTGTGTGGGGTAGTAGTCGTAGGCTTCGCGGTAGGTCTCGGCCAGCGACGGGTCGGCGCGCAGCGCGTCGTGCGCGGCGCAGACCTTCTCGACCAGGCTGTCGCGGCTGGCGCCCTGCAGCACATAGACCTTCCAGGGCTGGGTGTTGGTGCCCGAGGGCGCGCGGCTGGCCACCCGCAGCAAGTGGGCGATGGTCTCTCGCGGCACCGGCGTGGGCAGGAAGGCCCGCACCGACATGCGGC
Source organism: uncultured Comamonadaceae bacterium (assembly GCA_946482115.1). The sequence continues at coordinate 6,396 of CAMLQP010000146.1, read as the reverse complement.
TGGTGATGGCGGCATCCACGCTGGCGGCGGCGTCGGCCAGGGGCGAGGCGGGCGGGTTCAGGCTCACGTCAGGGTCTCCAGGGTTCTCTTGAGTTTCTCGGGCAGCGGCACCGGCCGGCGCGTGGCCCGGTCCACGTAGACATGCACGAAGTGGCCGCTGGCGGCGCTGGTCTCGCGGCCAGGCGCGAACAGGCCTACCTCATACCGTACGCTGGACTTGCCCAGGTGCGCCACCCGCAGGCCCGCATGCACGTCCTGCGGGAAGGCGAGCGAGTCGAAGTAGTTGCACTGCGTCTCGATCACCAGGCCGATGACCTCGCCAGCGTGGATGTCCAGAGCGCCCTGCTCGATCAGCCAGGCGTTCACCGCAGTGTCGAACCAGCTGTAGTAGACGACGTTGTTGACGTGGCCATACACGTCGTTGTCCATCCAGCGCGTGCCGATGGTGCGAAAGACCTTGTAGGCGCTGCGTGGCTGCGGCTGCGGGCGGGGGGCGTTCATGTGCCCCGATTGTGCCAGCGCGCGTGCCAGCGCCCGGCGTAGGCCGCCGCGACCCGCCAGGTATTGAGCTGCACGGCCAGCGTGGTCGCGATGTCGCGGCCATAGCCGCCGGCCATGGTCAGCGCCAGCGGCAGGCGCCGCTGCCAGGCCCAGTCGAACACGCGCCGGTCGCGCGCCTCCAGGCCGTCGTAGCTCAGGGCCATGCGGCCCAGGCGGTCGCCCTCGTGCGGGTCGGCCCCGGCCAGATAGAGCACCAGCCCCGGCTCGAAGCGGCGGTCCAGCTCGTCCAGGGCGTGATCCAGCGCCTGCAGATAGCTATCGTCGTCACAGCCGTCGGGCAGAGCCACGTCCAGATCGCCCGCCTCCTTGCGAAAGGGGAAATTCTTCTCGCCATGCAGAGACAGCGTGAACACCGACGGGTCGCCCTGGAAAATGCGCGCCGTGCCGTTGCCCTGGTGCACGTCCAGATCGACGATGGCCACGCGCAGCGGGCCCTGACCGTCGCGCATCCGCTCGGTCTGCATCTGCCGCGCCGCCACGGCGACGTCATTGAAGACGCAGAAGCCGCTGCCCTTGTCCGCATAGGCATGGTGGGTGCCGCCTGCCAGATTGCCTGCCACGCCCTCGCCCGCCAGAGCGGCACGGGCGGCGGCCACGGTGGCGCCCACCGAACGGCGGGCGCGCTCGGCCATGGCCTCGCTCCACGGCAAACCCATCTCGCGCTGGGCCGCCTGGCTCAGCGTCCCGAACGACACCGCATCGACATAGGCCGGCGTGTGCGCCAACGCGAGCTCGCCGTCTGCGGCGGCGGGTGCCTGCTGCAGGCGCACCGCGGGCAGCTCGCGCACCAGCGCCTCGCGCAGTGCCGCATATTTGGCCATGGGAAACCGATGCCCCGGGGGCAGCGGCAGCACGAAGGAGTCGGCGTAGAAGGCTTGCACCGGCCGATTGTCTCCGCCCGCCACATCGCCGCCCGATTTAGGGGTTGCACTCCATTTTTTTGCTGCATCGCAGCAAAAAGCGCTTGCATTCCGTCAGAGCCTTTCTATAATTCGAACCATGCTGCAGCGCAACATAGCTGCCAACCCGATGTCCAACTGAATCACGGAGCCCCCGCCATGCTGACCGCAGAACAAGTCCTCGCCGCCCACAAAGCCAACGTCGAAACCCTGTTCGGCCTGACCAACAAAGCCTTCGAAGGCGTCGAAAAGCTGGTCGAACTGAACCTGCAGGCCACCAAGGCCGCCCTGGCCGAGTCGGCCAGCAACACCCAGACCCTGCTTAGCGTCAAGGATGCCCAGGAACTGCTGAGCTTCCAGGCCGGTCTGCTGCAGCCCCTGGCTGAAAAAGCCGCCGCCTACAGCCGCCACCTCTACGACATCGCTTCCGGCACCGGCGCCGAGTTCGGCAAGGTTGCCGAAGCCCAGGCCGCTGAAGCCCAGGCCAAGTTCATGGGCCTGGTGGACAACGCCGCCAAGAACGCACCCGCCGGCTCCGAGACCGCCGTGGCCGTGATGAAGAGCGCCGTGTCCGCCGCCAACAACGCCATCGAATCCGTGCAGAAGGCCGTGAAACAGGCCACCGAAATGGCCGAGTCCAACTTCAACACCGTGACCGCCTCCGCCGTCAGCGCCGCCAAGACCACCACCCGCAAGCGCTGATCGCACGAACCGTCTTTTCTGGTTGTCTCCTCGGATCTCTTCGAAATCGGATTTCAGGGATCCCTTCAAGCCCCACCCAGGTGGGGCTTTTTTTATGGTCCACCGTCCCCATGTACCGGGCATGACCTCACCCCTCTTCACCCCCACCCGCGCCGGTCGCCTTGACCTGGCCAACCGCATCGTCATGGCCCCGCTCACGCGCAACCGCGCGCCCGGCGCCCTTCCCACCCCCCTGATGGCGACCTACTACGTCCAGCGTGCCAGCGCCGGCCTGCTGGTCACCGAAGGCACCGCCATCAGCCACCAGGGCCAGGGCTACGCGGACGTGCCCGGCATCTGGAGCGACGAGCAGGTGGCCGCCTGGAAAACCGTCACCGATGCCGTGCACGCGGCCGGCGGCAAGATCGTCACGCAGCTGTGGCACGTGGGGCGGGTGTCGCACACCTCGCTGCAGCCCGAAGGCCAGGCCCCGGTGGCGCCTTCGGCCGTCGCGGCGAGGACCAAGACCTACCTGCTGGACGAAAACGGCGGCCGCTTCGCCGAGACCTCGGCGCCGCGCGCGCTGGCGCTGGACGAGCTGCCCGGCATCGTCGGGGACTACCGCCGCGCGGCGCTCAACGCCGTGGCCGCGGGTTTTGACGGCGTGGAAATCCATGCGGCCAACGGCTATCTGCTGGACCAGTTCCTCAAGGACGGTGCCAACCAGCGCACCGACGCCTATGGCGGCCCGGTCGAGAACCGCGCCCGCCTGCTGCTGGAGGTGACCCGGGCCGTCGCCGACGCCATCGGTGGCGACCGCACCGGCATCCGCCTGTCGCCGGTCACGCCGGCCAATGACATCGTGGACAGCGATCCGCAACCGCTGTTCGGGTACCTGATGCATGAACTGGCCCCGCTGGACCTGGCCTATGTGCATGTGATCGAAGGCGCAACCGGCGGCCCGCGCGAGATCCCCGAGCGCCCGTTCGACTTCGCGGCCCTGAAGGCGGCCTACCGCGCGGCGGGCGGAAACGGCGCCTGGATGGTCAACAACGGCTACGACCGCGCATTGGCGGATGACGCCGTGGCGCAGGGCGCCGACCTGGTGGCCTTCGGCCGAGCCTTCATCGCCAACCCGGATCTGGTGCGCCGCCTGCGCGAAGCGGCGCCGCTGAACGTGCCCGACCGCACCACTTTCTATGGTGGTGATGCGAGGGGCTACACCGACTACCCGGCCCTGGCCTGACGGAACAGGCTCAGGCGTCCGGCGCTGTGCCGGGCGGGTTGCCGTCCGATTCCGGCTCGCCGGGCTCGGCGACGTCAGGATCGCCGGGGTTGCGCCGACGCTCGGCCTTGGCGCGCTCCTTCTCTTCCTTCTTCTGCTTCTTGGCCAGCTCTCGCTGGCGTTTCTCGTAGCCGTAGTTGGGTGTTGCCAAGTGAGCGGTCCTTCCGTGTGCCGATAAAGAGGAGGGATCAGCGCATGGCCGCCTGCAACCCTTGTTCAAGGTCCGCGCGCAGGTCATCCACCGACTCCAGGCCCACCGCAAAGCGCACCAGACCTCCGGCATGGGGCCAGGGCGTGCGGCGGATCCTGGGCACATCATAGGGCGCGCACAGGCTGATGGGGCCTGCCCAGCTCCATCCCAGTCGGAATAACTTCAGGCTGTCGCAGAAACGGTCTATGCTTGCCTGTTGGATGTCATCGCGAAACACCGCGCTGAACAGGCAGGCCGCCCCGCTCGCGTCTCGCTTCCAGGCCTCGTGACCCGGCGAGCCGGGCAACGCCGGGTGCAGCACCTGCACCACCTCGGACTGTTGCGCCATCCACTGCGCCAACGCCCGTGTGGTGGCGTCCTGCGCGCGGTAGCGCAGTTCGATGCTGGGCAGGCCACGCAGCACCAGTTCGGCGTCGTTGGCTCCCACGCTCCAGCCGTAGTGCATGTGGATGTCCAGCAGGCGGTGGTGCAACGCGGTGTCGCGCGTGACCACCGAGCCCATCAGCACGTCGGCACCGCCACTGGGGTATTTGGTGAGCGCCTGCACCACGATGTCCACGCCCAGGTCGAAACCCTTGAGCCCCACGCCGGCGCCCCAGGTGTTGTCCAGCGCGGTCAGCACGGGGCGCCCGTCGGCGCCGCGGCGGGCGTTGGCCTCGCGCACGCATGCGGTCAGCACCGGCAGGTCGGGAAACTCGAGCGTGATGGAGCCCGGCGCCTCCAGCCACACCAGGCGCGTAGCCGGCGTGATCTTGGCGGCCAGGTCGGCCGGGTCCATGGCATCGTAGGTCAGTGCCGTCACGCCCCAGCGCTGCAGCTCGTCACGCGCCAGGGATTTGCCCGGGCCATAGGCGTTGTCGGGCAGCAGCACCTCGTCGCCCTGGGCCAGGAAGGCGCAGTCGACCATCGCGATGGCCGCCAGGCCGCTGGGCACCAGCACGCAGTGCGTGCCGCCCTCCAGCGTGGCGATGCGCTCCTCCAGCGTGAAGGTGGTGGGCGTGCCGTGCAGGCCGTAGGTGTAGCCGCTCTTGTCGCGCCACTGGCGCGCACGCAGTTCGGCCACGCTGTCGAAGAAGATGGTGGAGCCCTTGAACACGCCCACAGGCACGGCTTCGTAGCCGTCCGGCGCGCGGTAGGGATGGTGGATGAGTTGGGTGGGCAGCCCGGTCATCGGCTCAGAGTTTCCACTTTTCGAGCAGCTGCGCGGGGCGCATGCTGTCATAGCCCTCGAAGGGCTGGTGGATCCAGGGGTTGGTGGGCAGGAATTCGACCGAATAGTCGGGCGTGAAGGTGGACAGCTGCTTGGTCCAGATCACGGCGCTGCGCAGCTCGGTGATGGGCGGGTAGTTGTTGCGCAGCTGGTCGATCACCGCGCGCAGGGTGTGACCGGAATCGGCCAGGTCGTCGACCAGCAGCACCTTGCCGGCGATCTCGCCTTTGGGCGTGGTGATGTAACGCGCGATGTCGAGCTTGCCCTGCACCGTGCCGGCCTCGGCACGGTAAGAGCTGGTGGACATGATGGCCAGCGGCACGTCGAAGATGCGCGAGAGGATGTCGCCCGGGCGCATGCCGCCGCGCGCGAGGCACAGGATGGTGTCGAACTGCCACCCCGACTGGTGGACCTTGAGCGCGAGCTTCTCGATCAGGTTGTGGTACTCGTCGTAGGACACGTACAGGTGCTTGCCATCTTCGGTCAACATGCCGGGTTCTCCTCTGGTGGTGTCAGGCGGCGTAGGGGTGGTGCAAGAGTATCGTATGGTCGCGGTCCGGGCTGGTCGAGACCATGTGGATGGGCACGCCCGTGACCTGCTCGATGCGCTCCAGGTACCGGCGCGCGTTGACGGGCAGGTCCTCGTGGCGGGTCAGGCCCACGGACGATTCGCTCCAGCCCGGCAAGGTCTCGTAGACCGGCTCGCAGCGGGCGATCTCGTCGGCGCCCATGGGCAGGATGTCGATGAACTCGCCGTCGAGCCGGTAACCCACGCACAGCTGCAGCTCCGGCAGGCCGTCGAGCACGTCCAGCTTGGTGATGCACAGGCCCGACAGGCCGTTGACCTGGGCGCTGCGCTTGAGCAGCGCGGCGTCGAACCAGCCGCAACGGCGGCTGCGGCCGGTGGTCACGCCCTTCTCGGCACCCACGGTGCTCATGTGGTAGCCGGGGGTGCCGGGCGTTTCCCAGTCGAGCTCGGTCGGGAACGGGCCGCCGCCCACGCGGGTGCAGTAGGCCTTGGTGATGCCCAGGACGTAGTGCAGCAGCCCCGGGCCCACGCCCGCGCCCGCGGCGGCGTTGCCGGCCACGCAGTTGCTGGAGGTGACGAAGGGATAGGTGCCGTGATCGACGTCCAGCAGCGTGCCCTGGGCACCTTCGAACAGCAGGTTGGCGCCGGCGCGGCTGGCTTCGTTGAGCTCGCGCGAGACGTCGGCCATCATGGGCTTGATCTGCTCGGCCTGGGCCATGGCCTGGTCGTACACGGACTGGAAATCGATGGCCGGCGCGTGCAGGTAGTTGACCAGCACCTGGTTGTGCAGCTCCAGCAGTTCGCGCAGCTTGGCCGCGAAACGCTCGGGAAAACGCAGATCCTGCACGCGCAGCGCGCGACGCGCGATCTTGTCTTCGTAGGCCGGGCCGATGCCGCGGCCGGTGGTGCCGATCTTCTCGGTGCCGCCTTTCTCGCGGAAGGCCTCGCGCGCCACGTCGAGTGCGGCGTGGAACGGCAGGATCAGCGGGCAGGCTTCGGAGATGCGCAGGCGCGAACGCA
>CAMLQP010000145.1 GCA_946482115.1 uncultured Comamonadaceae bacterium | reverse complement strand
CATCAGCAGGTCGTACCACTTGCGCAGGATGATGCTGCGCTCCTTGGCGGTCTTGCTCTTCCAGGCGCCCCAGGCCGCATCCGCGGCAGCGATGGCGGCGGTGGCGTCGGCCGCACCGAGATTGGCCACGTCGGCCAGCTTGTGGCCGGTGGCGGGGTCCAGAACGTCAAAACGGCTGGCGCCCTTGACCCACTGGCCGTTGATCAGCGCGTCGGTCTTGAACAGGCTGGAGTCCTTGAGCAGGGCCAGCGGGGAAGTCTTCATGTCCATGTGTGTCCTCCTTGGTGGTTCGGCGCCTCACCTGCGCGCGAATACGGCAGCTTAGCGCAGAAGCGGTGGGCCAGCCGGGCCACCGGATGCCCGGCAGAAAGAGCCAATCAGACGGCGAAGCGCTGGCGCAGCGCGCGGGTGGTCTGGGCCAGCAGCTGGGCGTCTATGCCCACGGCCACGAAACGTGCCCCCAGTGCCAGCCAGTGGCGTGCCTGTGCCTCCTGCGTGGCCAGGATGCCGGGCGCCTTGCCGGCCTTGAGGATGCGCGCGATGCCGTCAGTGATGGCGGCCTGGACGTCCGGGTGGCCGGGGTTGCCCGGGTGGCCCATGGAGGCGCTCAGGTCGGCGGGGCCGATGAACACACCGTCCACGCCAGGCGTGGTGGCGATGGCGTCGAGGTTGCGCATGGCCTCGGCCGTCTCGGCCTGCACCAGCAGGCAGGCCTGCGCGTTGGCCTCGTGCACGTAACCCGGGTACAGCCCCCAGCGCGAGGCGCGTGCACCGGCCATGCCGCGTATGCCGCCTCGGCCCTGGACGTCATCCGCCTGCGGGTAGCGCATGGCGCGCGCCATCAGTGCGGCCTGCTCGGGCGTGTCCACCATGGGGACCAGAACCGTCTGCGCGCCGATGTCCAGCACTTGCTTGATCAGTGCCACGTCGCCCACCGGCACACGCACGATGGGGTGGCTGGCGTAGGGCGCCACGGCCTGCAGCTGGGCCAGCAGGGAGCGGATGTCGCTGGGTGCGTGCTCGCCATCCAGCAGCAGCCAGTCGAAGCCGGCGGTGGCCAGGAGTTCGACGGCGTAGGCATCGGCCAGCGTGGACCACAGGCCGATCTGCACGCGGCCTTCGGTCATGGCCTGCTTGAAGGGGTTGGTGGGTGTGTTCATGGGGTGGGTTCAGACAAAACGGAAAGAAAGCCGGCCCAGCGGGCCGTAGTCGGCTTCGAAATGGTCGCCCACGCGGGCGGCCACCGGCCGGGTGAAGGAGCCGGCCAGCACCACCTCGCCGGCGGCCAGGCATTCGCCCCAGGGGGCGAGCTTGTTGGCCAGCCAGGCGATGCCGATGGCGGGGTGGCCCTGAACGCCGGCCGCCAGGCCGGTTTCCTCCACCACGCCGTTCTGGCGCAGTATGGCGCCACACCAGGGCAGGTCAACGGCGTGCGGGTCGGCGCGGCCCGCGCCCAGCACGATGCCGGCATTGGCCGCGTTGTCGCTGATGGTGTCGAACACCTTGCGCATGGCTTTTGTGTGACGGTCGAACTGCTCGATGCGGGCATCGATGATCTCGATCGCTGGCGTCACGTAGTCGGTGGCGGCCAGCACCTGCTCCACGCCGACGGCGGGGCCGCGCAGCGGGGCCTTGAGCACGAAGGCCAGTTCCACCTCCACGCGGGGCGCGATGAAGCGGCCGTGGGGGATGTCCAGCACCTCGTCTGGCGTGCAGTCGAAGCGCATATGGTCCAGCAGCGTGCCGTAGTCGGGCTCGTCGATCTGGCTGGCCTGCTGCATGGCTCGGCTGGTCAGGCCGATCTTGTGACCGATCACGCGCGCACCGTTGACGATCTGCAGGGCGACCCAGGCGCGGCCGACGCGGTAGCCGTCCTCGATGGTCATGTCGGGAAAGCGCTTGGAGAAATGCTCGACCGCGACGCGCGTGCGCTCGCTGTGGTCCAGCTCGGCCGCGAGGGCGGCGATGGTGGTGTTGTCCAGCATGGCTCAGGCTTTCCGGAACAGCGGGTGCAGCGTGCTGTGTTTGGTGTCGAAAACCTCATGGCCTTCGTCCACCTGCAGTGTCACGCCTATGGGTTGCCGTGCCATCAGGGCATCGAGGTGGCGGCGCACGGCGGCCAGCACCGCTTCGCCCGCGCGTTGCTGCGTGGCGGCGCTGCGCCCTTTGCCCATGCGCAGGTTCAGGTACATGAAGCCGTAGTCGCCGCTGCCGTCGGCTACCGCGAAGTGGGGCGCCGGGTAGGCCAGCACGCGGGTGCCGCCGGTCGGGAAGACCTGGCGGTCCTCCTCGTCGTGCACGGCCAGCATGGCGTCGGCGGCTTCGCGGCACAGGGCATCCATCGGCACCTGGGATTCGAGGTTGCCGGTGTAGAGGATCACGAGATGCGGCATGTTCAGTCTTTCAGGGGGTTGACCGGGAAGACGGCGTTGATCTGGCCGGTGCCCGAGCTGCCGAAGTAGGGCGTGATGACCTCGGCGCGGCCCTCGTACTGGCTCCAGCCCAGGGCGCCCAGCAGCATCGCGGTGTCGTGCATGCCGCCTTCGCCCCAGCACTTTTCGTTGTACAGCGGCAGCATGGCGCAGAAGGTGGCCCAGTCGCCGCGCTCCCAGAGTTCGACGACCCGCCGGTCCACCTGCTCCAGGAAGGGGTCCCAGACCTTGTGCATGAAATCGGGCGCGGTCCCGTTGTCGGCGAAATGGTGGCTCAGCGAACCGCTGGCGAAGACCGCGACCGTGCCGTCGTAGCGTTCCTCGATGGCGCGGCGCACGGCGCGGCCGAAGCGGGCGCTTTCCTCCAGGCTGTGCCACATGCACCAGCCGCTCACGCTCACCACCTTGAAATGCTGGTCGGCGTTCATGTAGCGCATGGGCACCAGCGTGCCGTACTCCAGTTCCAGCGTGGTGTCGCTGTGGGCGCGGCTCCTGACGCCGGCCTCGTTGGCGACGTCGGCGATCAGGTGACCCAGCGCCGGGTTGCCCGGGTAGGCATAGGGCATGTTCTTGATGAAGTGTGGCAGCTCGTTGCTGGTGTAGGTGCCGGCGAAGCGTGGCGCGCAGTTGACGTGGTACTCGCTGTTGACCAGCCAGTGCACGTCGAACACCACGATGGTGTCCACACCGAGTTCGCGGCAGCGGCGGCCGATCTCGACGTGGCCGTCGATGGCGGCCTGGCGGCAGCCCTTGTGCGGGCCGTCCAGCTCGCTGAGGTACATGGACGGCACGTGGGTGATCTTGGCGGCCAGTGCGAGTTTGCCCATGGTCAGACCTCCTTTCAGGCGCCCCAGTGGGGGATGTGGTGGCTGCCGAGCGACACCGCCACGTTCTTGGGCTCGCAGAACACCTCGTAGCTCCAGGTGCCGCCTTCGCGGCCGGTGCCGCTGGCCTTGGTGCCGCCAAAGGGCTGGCGCAGATCGCGCACGTTCTGGCTGTTGACGAAGCACATGCCGGCCTCCACGGCAGCGGCCACGCGGTGCGCCTTGCCGATGTTCTCGGTCCAGACGTAGCTGGACAGGCCGTAGGCGATGTCGTTGGCCAGCTCGATGGCATGGGCCTCGTCGCGGAACGGAATCAGGCAGGCCACGGGGCCGAAGATCTCGTCCTGCGCGATCTTCATGCGGTTGTCGACGTCGGCGAAGACAGTGGGCATGACGTAGTTGCCTTGTCGCAGGTGCGCCGGCACGTCGAGGCCGCCGCACAGGAGGGTCGCACCTTCCTTCGGGCCGAGTTCGATGTAGCCGCGCACCTTGGCCAGGTGACCCGGGCTGATCATGGGGCCGATGATGGTCTGCTCGTCCAGCGGGTCGCCGACGGTGATCCTGCGGGCCCGTTCGGCGAATTTCGCCGCGAAGTCGGCATAGATGCTCTGCTGCACCAGGATGCGGCTGCCGGCGGTGCAGCGCTCGCCGTTGTTGGAGAAGATCATGAACACGGCAGCGTCGAGCGCGCGATCCAGATCAGCGTCGTCAAAGATGACGAAGGGGCTCTTTCCGCCAAGCTCCATGCTGAACTTCTTCAGCCCGGCAGCCTTGACGATGCGGTTGCCGGTGGCGGTGGAGCCGGTGAAGCTGATGGCACGCACGTCCGGGTGGCTCACGAGCGGCTCGCCCGCCTCGCTGCCATAGCCGTGCACGATGTTGAGCACGCCCGGCGGGATGCCGGCCTCCAGCGCCAGCTCGCCCAGGCGCGCGGCGGTCAGCGGCGAGAGCTCGCTCATCTTGAGCACGGCGGTGTTGCCGAACGCGAGGCAGGGCGCGACCTTCCAGGTAGCCGTCATGAAAGGCACGTTCCAGGGGCTGATGAGCGCGCACACGCCCACCGGGTGGAACAGCGTGTAGTTCAGGTGCGTGGGCGTGGGGTAGGTGTGGCCGTCCACGCGCGTGCACATCTCGGCGAAGTAGTGGAAGTTGTCGGCCGCGCGCGGCACCAGCTGCTTGCCGGTCTGCGCGATCACCTGGCCGGTGTCCCGGGTTTCGGTCTGAGCGATATCGGGCACATGTTTCGTGATCAGGTCGCCCAGCTTGCGCAGCAGCTTCGCGCGCTCGGTGGCCGGCGTGCTGGCCCATTTCGGGAAAGCGGCCTTGGCGGCGGCCACGGCCGCGTTCACTTCCGGCGCGCCGCCGGCGGCCACCTCGGCCAGCACGTCCTGGGTGGCGGGGTTGACGGTTTCGAAATAGTCTCGGCCCGCGATGGCTTCTCCGCCTATCAGGTGGTCGACTCTCATGGTGTGTCTCCGGTGATGGTGTTGGTCAGCGCGCCGATGCGCTCGACCTCGGTCACGACGACGTCGCCCGGACGGCAGTCCACCACGCCGTCGGGCGTTCCGGTCAGGATCAGGTCGCCGGGTTGCAGCGTCATGAAGTGGCTGAAGTACTCGATCAGGAAGGGCACGTCGAAGATCATGTCCCGGGTGTTGCCCGACTGGGTGACCTGGCCGTTGACCGTGGTCCGCAGCGCCAGCGCCATGGGGTCGGGCACGTCGGCGGCATCCACCAGCCAAGGGCCCAAGGGCGTGCCGGCGTCGCGGTTCTTCACGCGCAGGTTGGGGCGGTACCAGTTCTCCAGGTGGTCGCGGATGGCGTAGTCGTTGGCCACGGTGTAGCCGGCGACGAAGCTGTAGGCATCGTCGCGGTGCACCTTTTTCGCGGTGCGGCCGATCACCACCGCCAGCTCGCACTCGTAGTGCATGAACTGCACGCCCGATGGCCGCACGGTGTGGGCGCGGTGACCGATCAGCGAGCCCTCGCCCTTGAGGAAGGCCAATGGCTCTTCGGGAGCCTTGAACGCGAGCTCTCTGGCGTGGTCGGCGTAGTTCAGGCCCAGCGCGATCACGGTGCGTGGGAGCGGCACGGGCTTGAGCGGCGGCAGCCAGATCACGTCGTCGAAGCCGACGCGCCGGCCGCTGTCCAGGCGCAGCGCGCCGTCGTGTTCGGTGGCGTCGTGGACGCGGCCGTTGAAGGCGACACGGGCGTGTTTCACAGGGCCTCCGGCAGCAGGTGGTTGACCAGTGGCGGGAAACCCGGCGCGAGGATTTCGATGCGGTCGCCCGCGCGCGCCCGCGGCCGGCCCGGCGCACAACCTAGCAGCAGCGCATCGCCTGCGTGCAGCGTCATGAACTCGCCCACGTCGGACAGCAAGGTGGCGCTGTCGCGCACCGTGCCGCGGAAGTCAACCCGCTGTCGCGTCTCGCCGTTGACGCGCACGTCAAGCACCAGCATGTCGGGGTTTGTGGCCACCACCGCATCGCCCACGCCCAGGAAGCCGTCCAGGCATTTGAATCTGACCGGCGGGCGGTAGAAGCTCTCGTGCGGCACGCTCAGGTCGTTCATCAGCACGCAGCCCGCCAGCCGGCCGGCGGGGCCCATCACCAGGCCCACGCTGGCGCCGATCTCCACCTCGGGCACGTGCGCGGGCACGGCGATGGCCGCGCCGCTGGCGCTCCAGGTGTTGGCGGGCTTGATGTAGAGCACCGGCGCGCGCGGCGGCGCCTGGTAGGGCGGCTGGCTCATGCGCCCGCCCAGCGCGTCGCGCTCGGCCTGGAAGTTGAGCAGCACGCCATAGACGGTGCCGGTCACGGGGAAGGGTGTCATTCGGTCTCCTCGGCAGGCGGCGCGTCCGGGTGCAGCGCGATCAGGCTGTCCAGCAACGCGTAGAGCTGGGCCAGCCTGTCGCGGCCCAGCCGGGCTTCCAGATGGGCGTAGTGCGCCTCGACGGCCCCGGACAGCGCCTGCACCAGCGCGCGGCCCTGGGGTGTGGGCAGCACCACGCTGCGGCGTGCATCCGCCGGGTCGCGCTGGCGGCTCACCAGGCCATCGCGCTCCATGCGCGCGAGCACGCCGCTCAGGCTGGGGCCCAGCAGCTGAGCCTCGCGGGCGATGCGGCCGGTTTCGAGACCCTCGCCATTGTGGGCGTCCAGCACGCGCAGCACGCGCCATTGCTGGTCGCTCAGGCCGTGCTCGCGCAGGTGCGGCCGGCGCTGGGCCATCAGTGATTCGCGCGCCTGCAGCAGCAGGCCGGGCAGGTTGCGGTGGGAGAAGGGGGATGTCATGGTTAATTATTTAACATGTTAAATAATAGTGTGGAACCTGCCGGAACACAAGGGGCATGCCCGATAAAATGACAGGTTGCTTTCTTGCAACCCCACACCATGAGCCAAACCTTCTCCGTCGCCGACATCCGCCAGAGCTTCCTGGATTTCTTCGCTGCCAAGGGGCACACGGTGGTCGCATCCAGCCCGCTGGTGCCGGGCAACGACCCCACGCTGATGTTCACCAACTCGGGCATGGTGCAGTTCAAGGACGTGTTCCTGGGCACCGACAAGCGCCCCTACGTGCGCGCGGCCTCCGTGCAGGCCTGCCTGCGCGCCGGCGGCAAGCACAACGACCTGGAGAACGTGGGCTACACCGCGCGCCACCACACCTTCTTCGAGATGCTGGGCAACTGGTCTTTCGGCGACTACTTCAAGCGCGAGAGCCTGAAGTGGGGATGGGAACTGCTGACCGAGGTCTACAAGCTGCCCAAGGAGCGCCTGCTGGCCACGGTCTACATCGACGATGACGAGGCCTTCGACATCTGGACGAAGGAGATCGGCCTGCCGCCCGAGCGCGTCATCCGCATCGGCGACAACAAGGGCGGCAAATACAAGAGCGACAACTTCTGGATGATGGCCGACACCGGCCCGTGCGGCCCTTGCAGCGAGATTTTCTACGACCACGGCCCGCACATCCCCGGCGGCCCCCCGGGCAGCCCGGACGAGGACGGCGACCGCTTCATCGAGATCTGGAACCACGTGTTCATGCAGTTCGACATGA
>CAMLQP010000144.1 GCA_946482115.1 uncultured Comamonadaceae bacterium | reverse complement strand
TTCCCGACCTGGGACATCATCCGCAAGTACAACAAGGACTACAAACTGATCTTCGTCGGCGACGCGACGATGAGCCCTTATGAAATCCTTCAACCCGGCGGCAGCGTGGAATACAACAACGAGGAGGCGGGTGCCGAATGGCTGCAGCGCCTGACCCACGCCTTCCCCAAGTTCGCCTGGATCAACCCGGAGCCGCAGGGCGTCTGGCAGTACCGCCAGAGCATCTCGGTCATCCAGCAGATCATGAGCCATCGCATGTTCCCGCTCACCCTCAAGGGACTGGAAGACGCGATGCGCCAGCTCTCCAAATAAGACGCTGGCTGGCCGCGCTGGCCCTGTGCCTGGGCGCCGCCCTGGCCCCGCCGCTGTGGGCGCAGGACACATTCACCCTGGAGATCGACGCCCCCGAGGCGGTGCGGACCTTCCTGCTGCGCCACATCGAGCTGCAGCGCTACCGCCAGCTGGACGAGCTGGAGCCCGCCGAGCTGGCCCGGCTGGTGGCCCGGGCCCCGGACAACGTGCGCGACCTGCTGGCCACACAGGGCCTTTTCTCCCCCGAGATCGCCGTCACCCAGGAGCCGGCGGCGACACCCGGCGGCCTGCCCCAGGTGCGCATCCGCGTCGAGCCCGGCCCGCCCACCACCGTTCGGGGCGTGGACATTGCCGTGACAGACGACAGCCCCGACGCCCGCGAGCGCGAACAGACCCTGCGCGCGCGCTGGTTGCTGGGCGAGGGCCGGACCTTCACCCAGTCGGACTGGGATGCCGCCAAGGCCCAGGCCTTGCGCCAGCTCAACGAACACCGCTATCCCAACGCCCGGCTTGCCGACAGCCTGGCCGACATCGCACCCGAGGCGCGCGAGGCCCGGCTGCGGCTACGCTACACGCTGGGCGCGCCCGTGACCCTGGGCGACATCGACGTGCAGGGCAGCGAGCGCTACGACCCCGAGATGGCCCGCCGCATCGCGCGGCTGGCGGGGGTGACGGCCGGCAGCGACTACGACCTGGCCAAACTGCAGGCCGCCCAACGCCGGCTGGCCGAAAGCGGCTACTACGACTCGGCCTTCCTTTACGTGGACAGCAGCGCGCGCAGCAGCGGTGCTCCGGTGGTGCTGCAGGTGCGTGAAGCACGGCTTCAAAAGCTGGTGCTGGGCGCTGGCGCCAGCACCGACAGCGGCCCGCGCCTGAGCCTGGAGCACACCCACCACCGCGTGCCTGGCATCGACTGGCGCGCCCGCTCCCGCCTGCTGCTGGAACGCCACACGCCGCTGGCCGAGACCGAGTGGTCCTCGCCCATCGATGACAAAGGCTGGCGCTGGATCGCCTCAGGCCTGGCGCAGCGCCAGAACGACACCGGCCAGGCCACCACCAGCCAGCGCCTGCGCGCCGGCATCTCGCAGGATGGCGAGCGTCTGGACCGCAGCGTCTACCTGCAGTTCGACCGCGCCAGCACCGAGAACGCCCCGTTCGAATCCTCGCTGAGCCTGAACTACGCCTGGACCCGCAACGCATTCGACGACCCGCTGTTCCCCAGGCGCGGCTACGGCCTGGGCGTGGAACTGGGCGTGGGCACCACGCTGAGCGCGGGCCAGCGCTCGCCCTACGCCCGCACCCGTGTACGCTGGCAGGGCGTGTGGCCCGCGCCCGCCAGCGTACCCGGCCGCCTGGTGCTGCGGCTCGAAGGCGGCGCGGTGGTGGCACGCGACGGCGCCCCCGTACCCGCGACCCAGCGTTTCCTGACCGGCGGTGACACCACCGTGCGCGGCTACGGCCTGCGCGACATCGGGGTGCCCCAGCCCGATGGAACGGTGACCGCCGGCCGCTACCTGGGCGTCACCGGCGTCGAATGGCAGCGCCCGCTGGCCTGGGGCGCGCCCGGCGAGTGGGAGCACACCGTTTTCGTCGACGCCGGCGGCGTGGCCGACCGGCCCGCAGACCTCAAGCCCCGCGTGGGCGTGGGCACTGGCGTGCGCTACAACAGCCCGGTGGGCCCGCTGCAGATGGATGTGGCCTACGGCGTCGATACGAAACGCCTGCGCCTGCACCTGAGCGTCGGTTTCCAGTTCTGAACATGACCACCCCGGAAACGCCTTCGGCGTCTCCCCCTCGGGGGGGCGATACCAGTCGTCCGGCCCAGCCGGCCCGGCGGCATCCCTGGCTGCGGCGCTTCGTGCGCCGCGCCCTGCTGTGGCTGCCGGTCGCGGCCACCGGCGCGCTGCTGGGTTTGTCCCTCGCGCTGGCGGTGGCGCTCTGGGTGTGGAGCGGCACAGCGGGCTCGTTCGAGCAGGCCCTGCGCTGGGCTCAGACGGCCAGCGAACGCTACCCCGCCACTCTGGGCGAGCTGCGCGTGGAGCTGGATGCGGCCGCCAGCCACAGGCTCACCGAAGGCGGCCCGGTACGGCGGCTGCAGTGGTCCCGCGATGGCCTGGGCGTGCAGGTGGATGACCTCGACCTGCGCTGGCCCGGCCTGCTGCCCGCACTGCTGAGCGGCCAGGGCGTGGTGATCGAGCGCCTGGCTGCGCAGGCGGTGCGCGTCGAAGACCGCCGGCCGCCCCAGCCTGACAGCCCGCCGTTGACCGAACTGCCCCTGCCGCTGCCGGTGGACCTCCCCTTTTCGTTGGCTGCGGTGCACTACCAGGGCGCCATCACCGTCAGTGCCAGCGAACTGAACGGGCGCTATCGCTACCAGGACGAGCGCCACAGCCTGCAGCTCGATGGCTTGCGCTGGGCCGACGGCCACTACCGCGGCCTGGCCACGCTGGAAGCCCGCGCTCCCTTGCCCCTGGATCTGCGGCTGGACGGCGACATCCGCGTTCCGGTGCAGGCGGGCCTGGCGCCACAGACCGTCTCGGCACGCGCCCGCGTGCAAGGCACGCTGTCCGCTCCCGACGCAACGCTGCGCGTGGAGGCCGATGCACCGCAGCTGCAGGCCAGCGCCACCGTGCGCCCGTGGCTGCAGCAGCCGCTGGAACGGGCCGACGTCCGCATGGAACGCTTCAACGTCGCCCAGTTCTGGCCCGCCGGGCCGTCAACCCGGCTCACCGGCCACATCACCGCCCAGCCGTTGAACGGGCAGGACGGCGCGCTGTGGCAAGCCACCGCCGCGCTCACCAACACACAGGACGGCCCCTGGGATCGACAGCAGCTGCCCGTGCAGCGTCTGAATGCCCGGGTGGAACAGTTGCCCGCCAGCGCCCAGGGCCGGCCCTGGCGGCTGGCCGAACTCGATGCCACCGTGGCCGGAGGCCCCCTGACGGGCCGTGGCGAGGTGCTGCTGCCCGCTGCCGGTGGGCCCCCGCTGCAATGGGATGGCCAGATCCGCTGGCGCGGCTGGCGGCCCGACGCGCTGCTGAGCCACCTGCCGCCGCAGACGGCCGAACTCGATGCGCGCGCACATGACCTGAAAGGCAACACCCGCGTCGAGCTCACGGCCAGGGCCGCGCAGGCGCAGCTGGACGCGCAGGGCCGCCTCGACGCGCGAGGCCAGGGCTTCGATGGGCAGGCCACGCTGGCCGTGCCCGGTGCGCGCGCACGATTCGACGGCCGGATGGCGGCACGCGATGGTACCGGCAGCCTGCAGCTGGATCTGACGCAAGCCGAAGGTCTGCTGGCCTGGGTGCGCGGTCTGCTGCCGCGCGGCGCCACCGTGCCGGTGCTGGACACCCTGCGGGCGCAAGGCGCGGCCACCGCCCAGGTGCGCTGGCGCGGCGGCTGGCAAAACCTCGCGGCGCTGGAATTTGATGCCCAGGCCAGCACCGCCGGCCTCACGCTGGGCACCGAGGCCGGCACGGTGCTGCTCGACACCGCGCTGCAGGCCAGCCGGCACCGTGGCCCGATCAGCGTGACCACCGAACGCCTGCGCGCCCAGGCCCGGATCGCCGGCGCGCCCGAGGCCTGGTCGCGCTGGCAGCTGCAAAGCGCGGCGGCCGTGCGCGCCACCTGGGGCAGCGACGGCCTGGCGGTGGACACCAGCCGCTGGACCTTGCGCCCGCCGGTGGGCAACCAGCCCCTGGACGTGCAGATCGAACCACTGCGCTGGCGCACCCAGGGCCCCGGCGCGGGCCTGACCACCCGGGGGCAGCTGGCGGGCATTCCGCTGGCCTGGATGGACACGCTGCCGCAGCAGCCGCTGCGCGAAGCCGGCCTCTCCACCGACCTGCTGGTCGACGCCCACTGGGACATCGCCTGGCCTCAGGACACCAGCCTGGCACCACGCGCGTTGCTGCGATTGGAGCGCCGCGGCGGCGACCTGCAGTGGCGGGCCGACGCTCACGGCGCACCGCTGGCCGCCGGCGTGCGCCAGCTGGCCGCCACACTGGAGCTCGAAGGCGAGCGCCTGAAAGCACAGGCGCAATGGGACAGCGAACGCGCCGGTCGCGCCGATGCCACCGTCGAATCGCGGCTGTCGCGGCGCGACGGCCTGCCCGCCTGGGATGCCGACGCACCGCTCAACGGCAGCCTCACGGCCCGGCTGCCGCAGATGGGTGTCTGGTCGGTGCTGGCGCCGCCGGGATGGCGGGTGGCCGGCTCGCTCTCCGCTGAAGCACAGATCAGCGGCACGCGCGTTGCACCGCGCTTCAACGGCAGCCTGTCGGCCAACGAGCTGTCCGCCCGGTCGGTGGTGGACGGCATCGAGTTCACCAACGGCCGCCTGCTGGCGCGCCTGCAGGGCGAGCGCATCGCCATCGAAACCCTGGAGCTCGAAGGCAGTGGTGGCGCGGCCAACGGCGGCAAGCTCAGCGCCACCGGTGCGGCCGAATGGGTGGACGTGGCCGGAAAGCGCGAACCGCGCATGACGCTGCAGGTGAAAGCCGACCAGCTGCGGGCTTCCACCCGCGCCGACCGCCGCCTCACCGTCAGCGGCCAGCTCGACGCCGCGCTGGCCGGCACCCAGCTCAAGCTCACCGGCGACGCGCGCGTGGACCAGGCCCTGTTCCTGCTGCCCGACGAAACCACGCCCACATTGGGCGACGATGTGGTGGTGCGCGGCCGAACCACGTCCGCCGCAACGCGGGCTGCACGCGTGGTACCGGATGTCAACGTCAACCTCGACCTGGGCCGGCGCTTCGAGGTGCGCGGCCACGGCCTGCAGGCGCGGCTCACCGGGCGGCTCAATGTGCGCAGCAACGCCGAGCGGCCCACCCCCCAGGTGCTGGGCGAGGTGCGCACCGCCAGCGGCAGCTACCAGGCCTACGGCCAGCGCCTCGACATCGAAGAAGGCGTGCTGCGCTTCACCGGCCCTTACGACAACCCCTCGCTCGACGTCCTGGCCATCCGCCCCTACACCACGCAACGCGTGGGCGTTCAGGTGCGTGGCACGGCCCGCGTGCCTCAGGTGCGGCTGTACTCCGAGCCCGACCTGCCGGACAGCGAAAAGCTGGCCTGGCTGGTGCTGGGCCGCCCCGCCACGGGTGGCGGCGCCGAAGCCGCCGTGCTGCAGCAGGCCGCCATGGCGCTGCTCAGCGGCGGCAACGGCCCGACCCTGGGCCAGCGGCTTGGCCTGGACGAACTCTCGGTGCGCGGCGCCAGCTCCACCCCCACTGGCGACGCCACGACCAGCAGCGCCGCGCTGACGCTGGGCAAGCGCCTGTCCAACCGGCTCTACGTCAGCTACGAACGAAGCCTGGCCGGCGCCCTGGGCACCTTCGCCATGTTCTACGACATCTCGCGCCGCCTCACCCTGCGCGCGCGCGCCGGCGAAGACAACGCCGTGGACCTGATCTTCACCGTCAGCTACGACTGACACAGCCGCTAGAATCTCGGGTTTCTCCTCGTAGTTCAATGGATAGAACGAGTGCCTCCTAAGCGCTAGATACAGGTTCGATTCCTGTCGAGGGGACCAGCAAGCGCCTGCACCCGCGCGATGGCCGCACGCTCCCCTCAGCACCGCCACAGCATCATCCCCAAAAGAAAAGGCCGCCGGCTTAACAGCCGGCGGCCTTTATCGCTCTCCGACTGGCGTCAGATCGCGTGGGTCTGGATGATGTCGGTATCGATCAGAACCGTGCCAGCAGTGGCCATGTCCTGATAGACCGCATAAGCCTGTGTCCCCTGGACGCCCTGGTGCAGGATGACCTGCCCCGCGGACACCACGGCAGACTCGTCGACGACGCCATCGAGATCCCAGTCGACGTCGACGCCCGTTCCATCGGCCACGGCCATCAGGCTGGACAGGTCGAAATCGCCCCCGGGCTCGTCGATCACCACCAGCGGAGCCGCCGCAGGCGCCTCATCAGCCATCATCATGGACATGGCTGCCGGTGCGCTGTAGTCGATGTCGTACGACGGCGTTTCCTCGCGGTAGTGGACATTGCTTCCGGCGCCAAGGCCATCCTGCCGCGTGCTGACCACGGTGAAGGTCCGCCCGTCGTACGCGGCCCCCGGCGCCAAGTTATTGAGGTTCATCTCGATATACCCTGCCGCAAGGTCATCAAGGGTCAGCGAGGCCCACTCGCCCGCGAACGCACCATCATTGTCAAGCTGAATACCAATGATGGCGATATCGCCCTCGGCGGCGCCAGCATCCAGATACCAACGGACGAAGACTTCTCCGTCGCTGGTATCGCTGGCATCAATGGTTCCGTCATCCAGCACATCGAACATCACCGTACCCACATACAGCGACTGGGTCGCCGCCGTGTTCGGGTTGCCAGCAGCATCCGTGAAGACACCCGCACTCACAGACACAGAAGCCTGACCGTGCGTTGTGCCATCCGAAGTGAAGGTCGCGGTGTACGTCGTGTCGTTGACCTTCAGCCAGTTGCTCAGGCTTCCACCCGTCGTGCTCACATCGGCCATGACGAAGTCATCCGAAGCCTCCGACAGCGTGAACGTGACCGTGGTGTCGCCACCCAGAGCTATCCCCTCCTGATCGAACTCAACGGTAACTGACGGCTCTTCCAGGTCTGCGTCTGCGTCTGCGTCTGCGTCTGCGTCTGCGTCTGCGTCAGCGTCAGCGTCAGCGTCAGCGTCTGCATCTGCATCTGCATCTGCATCTGCATCTGCATCTGCATCTGCGTCAGCGTCAGCGTCAGCGTCAGCGTCAGCGTCAGCGTCTGCATCAGCATCAGCGTCCGAATCGGCATCTGCATCTGCATCCGAGTCAGCGTCCGCATCCGAGTCTGCGTCAGCGTCAGCATCAGCATCCGAGTCGGCATCGGCATCGGCATCGGCATCGGCATCGGCATCGGCGTCAGCGTCAGCGTCCGAGTCGGCGTCTGCATCCGCGTCCGAATCGGCATCGGCATCGGCGTCTGCATCAGCGTCCGCATCGGCATCGGCATCGGCATCGGCATCGGCATCCGCATCGGCATCTGCATCAGCGTCCGAATCGGCATCTGCATCTGCATCCGAGTCAGCGTCCGCATCCG
>CAMLQP010000143.1 GCA_946482115.1 uncultured Comamonadaceae bacterium | reverse complement strand
TCGCGCAGCATGCGCGGGAAGCGGCTGAACACCACCGACATGGGAATCATGCGGATGGACATCACCGATTCCTGCAGGTCGCGGGTGTTGCGCTCCAGGTCGGCCAGGCCCGCCAGCAGCAGCTGGTTGATGGCCGGGTCCAGGATGCGGCTGTTCTGGGCCAGCATGGCCTGGGTGATCACGAGCTCACCCACCTGGTTGATCAGCTGGTCGATCTTGCTGACCGACACCCGCAGCGTGGTGTTCTCGAGGGAGGCCGCCGCCGCGGCCTTGGACGCGGTCTTGGCGCCGCCCGCCGCCGGGCGGGCATCGCCGGTGGCAGCCTGGATCGCCGCCTCGTGCGCCGCGGCATGACCTTCGGCCGTCAACGGGTTGCCCGGAGCGCCGGCGAACAGGCCATAGCCCTGGATCAGGTCGTCGTTGGCGGTGGTTTCGCCGCTGGCCGTGGTGGTGGTGCCGGCCACCGGGCTGCCCGGCGCGCCGGCATAGAGGCCGTAGCCTTGCTCGATGTCGCCGCTGCTGGAACGCTCCAGCATGGCGGGGGCCGGGGCTGCCACTGGTGCCGGTGCCGGCGAGGGCACTGGCGCCGCAGCCGCGCTGTCGTGCAGCGCAATCTTCTCCTTGGCGACGTGGAAGGCGAACAGGTCCAGCAGATCGGCGTCCGAACTGGAGGTCGTGAAGACGTAGACCTTGTTCTGCCCCTCGACCGATTCGGTTTCGACCTGGCCGAGGCCCACGATGTCGCGGAACAGGTCCTTGACCGGGTCAGCCGCCGACAGGTCGTCCAGCGGGCCGATGACCGCGCGCAGGCGGCGCTGCCCCGCCGGGGCCGGTGGCGGTGGAGGAGGCGGGGGCGCCTGGACCACGGGAGCGGGTGCCGGCACGCCACCGCCGCTGCCGAGCACGCGGATGCGGTTGACCAGATCGGAGGTGTCCACCACCTCGTCGTGCAGGCCCTGGTGCCGGCCCAGCAGGCCCTTGAGCACATCGGAGGCCTCCAGCAGCACGTCCACCATGGGCGAGGTCAGGGTCAGCTCGTGGCGGCGCAGCTTGTCCAGCAGCGACTCCATCTGGTGCGTCATCTCGGCCACATCGGCAAAGCCGAAGGTGGCCGCGCCGCCCTTGATCGAGTGCGCGCAGCGGAAGATCGCGTTGAGCTCCTCGTCGTCCGCGTTCTCGATGTCCAGGTTCAGCAGCAACTGTTCCATCTGTTCCAGGTTCTCGCCAGCCTCCTCGAAGAAGATCTGGTAGAACTGGGTCAGGTCGAACGAGTCGTTCTTGTTGCTATCGTCACTCATGGGCGGGGCCGCTCAGCGGATGACTTTCTGGATCACCTCGATGAGGCGGTGGGGGTCGAAGGGCTTGACCAGCCAGCCGGTTGCTCCGGCCAGGCGGCCCGCCTGCTTCATCTGGTCGCTCGACTCGGTGGTCAGTATCAGGATGGGCGTGGTCTTGAACTTGGGGTGCTCGCGCAGCTTGCGCGTCAGGCCCAGGCCGTCCATGCGCGGCATGTTCTGATCGGTCAGCACCAGGTCGAAATGCTGTGTCTGCGCCTTCTCGAAGGCGTCCTGGCCGTCCACGGCTTCCACCACCTTGAAGCCCGCGCCCACCAGGGTGAACGACACCATCTTGCGCATCGATGCCGAATCGTCCACGGCCAGAATGGAATGCATGAATAACCTCTTACGCTCTGTCAGTTAAAACAATTCAATGGACCCGGCGTCCATTTCGCTCTGTGTCACGGGGTTGGGCCGCTCGGGCAGGCAAGTCTCCACCAGCCCGCTTTCGTCCTCTTCCATCTCCATTGAATCCTCGGCCAGCTTGTAGGCGCAGTTCTTGAGGATCTTGCCGGTATGCACCAGCAGCTGGGTCGCCATGTCGTGGAACTGCAGCTCGGTGACCGCCTGGTGCAGCGCCTGGCGGATCTGCATGGTTTCTTCCGATTCGCCGTGCAGGGTCTGCATCGCCGTGTGGGCCGAGTTGAAACGCTCCAGCAGGTTGGCCGTCGCATGATCCAGCAGGCCGCTCAACCGCTGCAGGTCGTTCATGGCGATCAGCAGCGAGTCTTGAACGTCCGCCACGGTCGCCAGCGGCAGCGCAACCGTTGGCTCCCCCGAATGGTCCGGGCGTGGCTCCAGGCGTGGCTGGTCGTCGACGCGCGCCCAGCGGCGCCGGTTGACATGGGGGGCGTTGTCGGACTCGTCCATGGCGCCAGTACGGCTCAGACACCCGGGTTGACGCGGCCGGATCGGACGGAGGGCCCATGGGCTGTCACGAACGTCGGCATGCGGACCTGGGAATCGGAAAACAAACTCATAATTCGCATCTCCCCGAGGTGACTCGCCAATTTGTAAATTTTTTTGACCTTGTTAAGCATACTCCACCTAGAAGACAGCCTGGCGGATCACGAATTGGTCGTCCATATTTTGGAACGCAGTGGTACCAATTTCAAGTTCTTTCATGTTGATGCGCTGGCCGATTTCGAACAAGCTTTGATTTCCGGTCAGGTGGATGTCGTGTTGGCGGATTACCACCTTGCGGGTTTCTCCGGATTGGAAGCCTGGGACTGGCTGTGCCGCCAAGGCCTGGATGTTCCCTTCATCCTGGTGTCCGGGGCGATCGGCGAAGACGTGGTGGCCGATGCCATGGTGCGCGGCATCAGCGACTACGTGGACAAGAACCGCCTGAACCGCCTGCCCATGGTGCTGCAGCGCGCCGTGGAGCACGCCCAGGTGCGGCGCGAGCGGGCGGCCGCCACGCGCGAGCTGGCCGAATCGCGCCAGCGGCTGGCCGAACTGACCGAGCACCTGCAGGCCAGCATCGAGCGCGAGCGCGCGGACATTGCCCGCGAGATCCACGACGACATCGGAGGCTCCCTGGCCGCCGTGCGGCTCGACCTGGCCTGGCTGGACCGCCACACCCCCGGCGCCGAGGCGCGCTCGCACATCCAGGCCGCCCAGGGGATGGTGGACCACGCCCTGGGGGCCAGCCAGCGCATCATGCGCCACCTGCGACCGGCCATCCTGGACCAAGGGCTGGTGCCCGCGATCGAATGGCTGGCGAGGACGTTCACCGAGCGGACAGGTGTACCGGTGGCCCTGCGCCTGGGCGAGCAGCGCCAGGCCCTGGCCCCAGAGATCGAGCTGGTGGCCTACCGCTGCGCCCAGGAGGCGCTGACCAACATCGCCAAACACGCCAACGCCGGTGCGGTGCGGCTGGAGCTCAGCGACCTCGAAGGCGTGCTCACGCTGGAGGTGGCCGACGATGGGCGTGGCGCCACGCCCGAGCAGATCGGTCGCCTCAACGCCTTCGGCCTGATCGGCCTGCGCGAACGCGCCCGCAACGTAGGTGGGTGGCTTGACGTGGTGAGCCAGGGGCAGGGCCTGTCACTCATACTCTCGGTGCCGCTGAACGGCGCGGCGGCGGTCCAAGGAGACGAGGCATGATCAAGGTGGTGCTGTGCGACGACCATGCGGTGGTGCGGCGCGGCGTGCGCGACACGCTGCAGGAGGCCACCGACGTCCAGGTGGTGGGCGAGGCCGACAGCTACGCCACGCTGCGCGAGGTGCTGCGCCGCCAGCCCTGCGACGTGCTGCTGCTCGACGTCAACCTGCCGGGGCGCAACGGGCTGGAGATCCTGGCCTCGCTGGCTGAACAGGGTCCGGTGGTGCGCACGCTGATGGTGTCCATGTACCCGGAGGACCAGTACGCCATCCGCTGCCTGCGCGCGGGCGCGGTGGGCTACCTGAACAAGGCGGGCGACCCGGCCGAGCTGCTGACGGCGGTGCGCACGGCGGCGCAGGGCCGCAAGTACATCACCCCCGCGCTGGCCGAGATGCTGGCCAACAACCTCTCGGCACCGGAACCGGCCGAGCTGCACGCCAGCCTGTCGGAGCGTGAGCTGCAGACGCTGCAGAAGATCGCCTCGGGCAAGAAGCTGTCCCAGATCGCGGAGGAACTGATGCTCAGCCCCAAGACGGTCAGCGTGTACCGGGCGCGGGTGCTGGAGAAGCTGTCGCTGACCAACAACGCCGAGCTGACGGTCTACGCGATCCGCAACGGGCTGGTGTAGTCAGCGCCCGACGAACGTCTCCGACACCACCCGCATCAGGTTCATCACCGGGGTGTCCAGCATGGGCAGGGTGACGGCGATGCCGATCAGACCCACCGACAGCGTGAGCGGGAAGCCGATGGCGAACACGTTCATCTGCGGCGCGACGCGCGAGATGATGCCCAGAACCACGTTGACGAACAGCAGCATGCCTATCATGGGCAGCGCGATCCACAGGCCGTAGGCGAAGATGATGGCGCCCAGCTCGTGCAGGCGCAGCGTGCGCAGCGAATCGAGCGCACCCGAGCCGATCGGAAAGGTGGTGAAGCTCGCATTGACCGCCTGGATCAGCATCAGGTGGCCGTTGAGCACGACGAACAGCAGCATGGCCGAATTGCCGAAGAAGCGGCCCGCCGTGCTGGCCTGGGAGCCCGTACTCGGATCGAAGAAACCTGCGAAGTTCAGGCCCATCTGCAGGCCGATGATCTCCCCCGCCATCTCCACCGCCGCGAACACGATCCGCACCGCCAGGCCGATGGCCACGCCCACCGCGACCTGCTGCAGCACGGCGCCGAAGGCGGCCGAACTGGTGAGGCTGATCACTTCCTGTGGCGGCAGGCCGGGCTGCAGGCACAGCGCGATGACAAAGGCCAGGCCGATCTTGGTGCGCGTGGGCACGCTGCGGGAGGAGAAGATGGGCGCGCTGGCAAAGACGGCCAGCACCCGCAGGAAGGGCCAGAAGAGGGGTGAGACCCAGGCCATCAGCTGGGCTTCGGAGAATGTCACCATGGGGCGAAAGCGCGTGGCCTGGTGCCGGTCCGCCCCAAGCCAGGCCAGCCCCCCCGGGGGGCAGCGACCCGCGCAGCGGAGGAGCGAGCGGGCCTCATGTCTAGGCCGCAAAGTCCGGTATGGCCAGCAGGGTGCGGCGGATGAACTCGACCAGCGTGGTCAGCATCCAGGGGCCGGCCAGCGCGAAGACGGCCACCGCCGCGACCAGCTTGGGTACGAAGGACAGCGTGGCTTCATTGATCTGCGTGAGCGCCTGGAACAGGCTGATCACCAGGCCGACCAGCAGCACGGTGCCCAGCACTGGCGCGGCGACCATGAGCAGCATGAACAGGGCGTTCTGCCCGATGGTGAGGACGGCTTGCGGGTCCATGGGCAATCCTTCAGGGTGAGAAGCTGGCCGCGAGCGAGCCGACCAGCAGGTTCCAGCCGTCGGCCAGCACGAACAGCATCAGCTTGAACGGCAGCGCCACCAGCACCGGCGACAGCATCATCATGCCCAGCGACATCAGGATGCTGGCGACCACCATGTCGATGACCAGGAAGGGGATGAAGATCATGAAGCCGATCTGGAACGCCGTCTTGAGCTCGCTGATCACGAAGGCCGGCACCAGCACGCGGAAGGGGGCGTTGTCCACCGTCACGGAGGGGTCCAGCCGGCCCAGCTTGGCGAACAGCTCGTAATCGGACTGGCGGGTCTGGCGCTTCATGAAATCGCGCATGGGCGCCTGCGCGCGCTCCAGCGCCTGGTCGAAGGTGATGGTGTTCTGGGTGTAGGGCTGGTAGGCGTCCTGGTAGACGCGGTCCAGCGTGGGGCCCATCACGAACATCGTTAGGAACAGCGACAGGCCGATGATGACCTGGTTGGGTGGCGCCGATTGCGTGCCCAGGGCCTGGCGCAGCAGCGAGAGCACGATGACGATGCGGGTGAAGCCCGTCATCATGAGCAGCACCGCCGGCAGGAAGGACAGCGCAGTGAAAACCAGCAGCGTCTGGATAGGCACCGAATAGCTGGTGCCTTGCGGCCCCTGGCCGATCACCAGCGGCAGCTGGCCCGGCGGGGGCGCGGCCTGGGCCCAGGCCAGCGCGGGCAGGGCGGCTGCCAGGGCCAGCAGGCCGGCAGAAACGAGGCGCCTATTCATGGGGATCGGCACGCAGCCGGGATTCGAGCTGGGCCTGAAAGCCTGGCGGCAGCGGCGCCGGGGCCGGCACGGACGCGGCGGGTGCCGTGGCGTCGCCCGGGGTGGTGCTGTGCAGGGCGGTCATGGCATGCGCGGTGACACCCACGGTGACCAGGTGACGCCGCCCGGATTCCGGCTCGGTCACCTCGATCAGGACCACCCGGTGCTGAGGGCCCAGCGCGAGCGCGGACACGATGCGCAGCGACTGCGCGCCTGGCTGTCCGCCCGGAACCAGGTGCTGGCGGAACTTGCGCACGCCCCAGGCGAGCAGGACCAGCAGCAGCAGCAGGCCCAGCGCCGGCGTGGCGGTCTGGATCACGTCCATCGGAGGGTACCTCAGCTGCGGCTGACGCGGCGCAGGCGTTCGGAGGGGGTGACGATGTCGGTCAGGCGGATGCCGAACTTCTCGTTGACCACCACCACCTCGCCCTGGGCGATCAGGTAGCCGTTGACCAGCACGTCCATCGGCTCGCCGGCCAGCGCGTCGAGTTCGACGATGGAGCCTTGCGCGAGCTGCAGGATGTATTTGATGGGCACCTTGGTGCGGCCAAGCTCGACGGACAGGGTGACCGGAATGTCCAGCACCATGCTGATGTCGTTCTGCCCGGCAGGCGTCGGCACGTCGGCGGCGTCGAAAGTCGGGGCGCCGGCGGCGAAGTCGCCGCTCATGCCGCTGCCGGCCTGCTCCTGCAGGGCCTGGGCCCAGTCGTCGGTGACGCCGTCTTCTTCGGGGGGGGTGTTCTCATTTGTCATAAGCGTCTCCGGTCCAGGACTTGTCGGGGTTGCGGAGCGTGCGGTCCACCTTTAGGGCGTATTTGCCATTGTGGGTGCCGTACTGGCAGGAGAAGATGGGCACGCCATCGACCGTGGTCTGTATGCTGAGCGGGCGTTCGAGCTCGATGAAGTCGCCCACCTTGAGCGCCAGCAGCTGCTCGACCGTGGCGTCGGCCCGCGCCAGCTCGGCCACCAGCTCCACGTTGGCGGCCTGGATTTCCTGGCTCAGCAGCTTGACCCAGCGGCGGTCCACCTCGATGGCGTCGCCCTGGACGGAGGAATACAGCACGTCGCGGATGGGCTCCAGCGTGGCATAGGGAATGCAGATGTGCAGCGAGCCGGTGATGTCGCCGATTTCCAGCGTGAAGCTGGTGGACACCACGATCTCGCTGGGCGTGGCGATGGTGGCGAACTGCGGCTGCATCTCGGAGCGCTGGTAGGCCAGCTCCAGGGGGTACACGCCCTTCCAGGCCTTCTTGTACTCCTCCGAGACCACGTCCACCATGCGGTTGATGACGCGCTGCTCCGTGGGCGAGAAGTCGCGGCCCTCGATGCGGGTGTGGAATTTGCCGGTGCCGCCGAACAG
>CAMLQP010000142.1 GCA_946482115.1 uncultured Comamonadaceae bacterium | reverse complement strand
CGCACCACCTCGTCGGCCGCGAGCGAGTTGCCCACGTAGTTGACGGCCACGGCCCAGCCGCGCCCGGCGGCCAGGCGCGCGGTGGCGGCGCCTATGCCGCGGCCACCGCCGGTGATGAGGACATTGCGGGTCATGATCGAAACTTCCGGCAAGGAAAACGGGATTGGGCTACCCTCACGGGCTCGCGCATTACAACAGAACCGGAGACCCGCAGCCACATGGAAACCACGGCGCGCACCATCGACTATTTCCTGGCGCCCCAGAGCCCCTGGACCTATCTTGGCCATGAACGCCTGGTCGCCATCGCGCGCGCCGCCGGTGCGCGGGTGCGGGTCCGGCCCATGGATCTGGGCCAGGTGTTCCCCGTCTCGGGGGGGCTGCCGCTGCCCAAGCGCGCGCCGCAACGCCAGGCCTACCGGCTGGTGGAGCTGGCGCGGTTCGCGAAATGGCTGAACCTGCCCATCAACCTGCAGCCCCGGCACTTTCCCGTGGCCGGCGACCCGGCGGCACGCCTCATCGTCGCCGTGGAACAGGCCGATGGCGAAGAAGCCGCCCTGCGCCTGAGCGGCGCGGTGCTCAAGGCCGTATGGGCCGACGAACGCGACATCGCCAGCACCGCCTGCCTGGCGCAGCTGCTGGCCGAATGTGGCCTGGCCGCCGACCGGCTGGACGCCGCGCAGACGCCGGCGGTGCAGGCCGCCTGCCAGGCCCACACCGACGCGGCCATCGCGGGCGGCATCTTCGGCTCGCCAAGCTACGTGCTCGACGGCGAGATCTTCTGGGGCCAGGACCGGCTCGACTTTCTTCAACGTGCACTAGGAGTCTGAAACCATGGGCAGCTTTGTCAACCTCACCGCCGCCGACGGCTTCACCTTTCCCGCCTACGTGGCCCAGCCCGCCGGCACGCCTCGCGGCGCCGTCGTGGTGCTGCAGGAAATCTTCGGCGTCAACTCGCACATCCGTTCGGTGGCCGACGGCTACGCGGCGGCCGGCTACCTGGCCGTGGCCCCCGCCACCTTCCACCGCGTCAAGGCCGGGGTCGAGCTCGGCTACACGGGCGAGGACATGCAGGCCGGCGTCGCGCTGAAAGCGGCCGTGGAAGGGCTGCCCGCGCCCGGCGTGATGCCCGACATCCAGGCGGCCGTCGACCACGCGGCCCAAACCACCGGCAAGAAGGTGGGCGTGGTCGGCTACTGCTGGGGCGGCCTGCTGACCTGGCGCGCGGCCGCCCTCGTCAACGGCATCAGCGCCGCCGTGCCGTACTACGGCGGCGGCTCCACCGTGGGCGCCGAGCCTGCGCGCCAGCCCCGCGTGCCGGTGATGGCCCACTTCGGCGAGCGCGACAGCCACATCACCATGGACACTGTGCAGGCGTTCCAGAAGGCGCAGCCCGGCGTCACCGTCCACGTCTACGCCGCCGACCACGGCTTCAACTGCGACCAGCGCGGTTCGTACGACGCGGCCGCCGCCACGCTGGCGCGCGAACGCACGCTGGCCTTCTTCGCCGAGCACCTGGGCTGAACCCATGCGCGCGCTGCTGCTGGCGCTGGTCGCAGGCTGGGCCCAGGCCCAGCCCGCGCCCTATGATGGCCCGCTGTTCGACGCCCACCTGCACTACAACGTCGAGGCCTGCGCCCACGGCCAGCCCGCCCCATCGGCGGAATGCCCGCACCCGCTGGACGACGTGCTGGCGCGCATGCAGCGCAACGGCGTGCGCGCCATCCTGGCCAACAGCCGCCCCAACGACGGCACGCGCGTTCTGGCCTCGTCGCTGGAAGCCACCCGCGCCGCCGGCGTCACCGTGGTGCCCTTCGTGCGCCTGTACCGCAACCGTGCCGACTACAACGGCTGGCCGCGCGACCCCAGCATCACGCGCATGGTCGAGGCGGAACTGCCGCGCGGCACGCCCAGCGGGCCCTACAAGGGCCTGGGCGAGTTCCACCTCTACGAAAGCGCCCACGCCAACGGCCCCACCGCGCGCGACCTGATGCGCCTGGCCGAGACGCGCGGCCTGGCGGTGCTCGCGCACGTGGACGACGTGGCGGTGGACCTGCTGATGGCGCACACCGAATCGCGCGGCCAGCGCCTGAAGCTGATCTGGGCCCACACGGGCATCGGCGGCACCTCGCCGCAGCGGGTGGACGAGATGCTGGCGCGCTACCCGCTGCTCATGGGCGAGCTTTCATACCGCCCGGGCCTGACCTGCGAGAACGGCCAGCTGTGCCCCGCATGGCGGGCGCTGATGCTCAAGTACCCGGACCGCTTCCTGATCGGTTCCGACACCTGGATCAACCCGCGCTGGCAGCAATACGACGAGCTGATGCGCGGCTACCGCGCCTGGCTGGGCGGCCTGCCGCCCGAGGTGGCGCGGCGCATAGCCTGGGAAAACGGCGCGCGCCTGTTCGGCCTGCCGCTCACGCCCTGAATCAGACGCGCACCGCGGGGCGCAGCCACGCTTCCAGGGCGGCGCGTTCGTCCGGGCGACCGAACAGGTAGCCCTGGTAGGCGTCGCAGCCCATGTCGCGCAGCGCATCGCGCTGCGCCTCGGTCTCCACGCCTTCGGCCACCACCTGCAGCCCCAGGCTGTGCGCCAGCGCGACGATGGTGCGGGCAATCGCCGCGTCGTTGGCGTCGGTGATGAGGTCGCGCACGAACGAGCGGTCGATCTTGAGCTGGTCCAGCGGCAGGCGCTTGAGGTAGGCGAGCGACGAATACCCGGTGCCGAAGTCGTCGAGCGAGAAACGCACGCCCAGCGCCTGGATCTGGCCCATCTTGTCGGCGGTGTCCTCCAGGTCGTCGATCAGAAGGCTTTCGGTGATCTCCAGCTTGAGCCGGTCCGCCGGTGCACCGGCCTCCTCGATCAGCGAACGCAGGTCGGACACGAAGTCGAGGTCATGGAACTGGCGCGCGCTCACGTTGACGGCCAGCGTGAGGTGGGCCGTTTCCGGGCGGTCCGCCCACTCGCGCAGCGTCCTGCAGGCCTGCTCCAGCACCCAGCAGCCGAGCGGCACGATCAGGCCCGAGCTCTCGGCCACGCCGATGAAATCGCCAGGCGCCACCAGCCCGCGCTGCGGGTGCTGCCAGCGCAGCAGGACCTCGGCGCCGGCCAGGCGGTCGCCCGCTGCCTCGACCAGCGGCTGGTACAGCACGCGGAACTGCCCCTCGCGCAGCGCGTCGCGCAGCTCGGCCTCCAGCGTGGCGCGCTGGGTGATCGTGGTCTGCATCGCCGGATCGAAGAACCGCAGCGTGTGCCGCCCACCGGCCTTGGCCTGGTACATCGCGAGGTCGGCGCGCTTGAGCAGCTCGTCCACGCTGGGCTGGTCCCGGAACAGCGCGATGCCGATGCTGCAGGAGGCGTGGTGGGCCCGTCCACCCAGGGTGCATGGTTCCTGCACCGCACCCAGCACCTTCTGGGCGATGAGCTCGGCCTGCGCGGCCGCCTCGGCCTGGACCGGGCTCAGATCCTCCAGCATGAGCAGGAATTCGTCGCCGCCCAGGCGGGCCAGCGTGTCCCCCTTGCGCACCAGGGCGGACAGGCGCTGGGCGATCAGCCGCAGCAGCTGGTCGCCGACGTCATGCCCCTGGGTATCGTTCAGCACCTTGAAATGGTCCAGGTCGATGAACAGCAGCGCCCCGGTGCTGCCCTGCCGGGACTGGTTGTCCAGGGCGTGCTGCAGCCGGTCCATCATGAGACGGCGGTTGGGCAGGCCGGTCAGCGCGTCGTAGAAGGCCAGCTGCCGGATCTCCTCCTCGGCCAGCTTGCGGTCCGACATGTCGAGCAGGGTGCCGACGTAGTGCGTCACGTGCCCGTCGGCATCGCGCACCGCCGTCACGGTGAACCAGGCGGGAAAATCCTCGCCACCGGCGCGGCGTGCCCAGATCTCGCCCTGCCAGTTGCCCGTTTCCAGCACGGCACGCCGGATCGCCCGGTAGGTGGACGGCCTCTGCAGCGGCGAACGCAGCATGCGCGGCCGGCTCCCCAGCACGCGCTCGCGCGTGAAGCCCGTCATCTCGACGAAGGCGCGGTTCACATCGAGGATGCGCAGGCGGTCGTCCGTGACCAGCATGCTCTCCTGCGACTGGAACACCGTGGCCGCAAGCCGCAGACGTTCCTCCAGCGCCTTGCGCTCGGTGATGTCGGTGGAAATGCCGCACAGCGCGTAGATGCTCCCGTCCTCGCGGCGCAACGGCAGCTTGACCGACAGATAGGCGTTCGTGGCCCGGCCGTCGGCGCTGGTGTTGATCTCCTCGGCCGCGACGCGCTCGCCCTGCTCGATCACGCGCGCGTCGTTGGCGCGCAGCTGCGCGGCCGTCGCGGCGTCGAAGAAGGCGCTGTCGGTCTTGCCCACGATGCGGCGCAGCGGCTGACCGAACAGCTCGCGCACCTGGCGGTTGGCGTACTGGTAGCGGTAGTCCCGGTCCTTGATGTAGATGTAGGCCTCGACACTGTCCAGGATGGTGGCCAGGCGCTGCTCGCTCTCGCGCAGGTGACGGGTGCGCTGATCGACCTGGCGGCGCAGCCACAGCGCGGCCAGCACGCTGAGCAGCAGCAGCGCCACCACGCCGACGAACCCCCAGCGCAGCAGCGGCGACACGGGAGCCTTCTCCACCGGCGCGCCCCAGCGGCCCAGCACCTCGTAATAGACCGAGCGCGGGTCCTGCTGCCACTGCGCCAGCCGCCGGTCGATGGCGGCCAGCAGATCGGCATGTAGCCCCTTGCCGGCGGCAAAGAACAGCGACGCGGGCTGGAACACGATGGACGTCGCCACCAGGCCGTGGCTGGGCGCGTGGCGGTCGCCATAGCGGTGGTTGGCGATGGCGGCATCGGCGCCGCCCTGCGCCACGGTCGTGAAAGCCTCGTCCAGCGAGCCGACGGGCACCATCGTCACCACCAGGCCGAAGCCGCTCATCATGCGCTGGAACACATCGGCCTGGATGGAGCCGCGCAGCACCGCGACGCGCCGGCCGTCGAGGTCGAAGATGGAGACGACGCCGGCATCGCGGCGCCCGTAAACCTGCGACCAGCTGTGCAGCGCGACGCGCTGGTGGAAGTCGTAGCTGCGCTGGCGGGTCTCGCTCCAGGCCACGTCGGGCAGCAGGTCCAGCCGGCCGTCGTTCAGGCTGTCCAGGCAGGTCTGCCACTCGCAGGGCACGTAGCGCGGCTGCCACCCCTCGGCCTGGGCGATGGCATCGAAAAGCTCGACGAACAGCCCGGCCGGTCGGCCACTGGCGTCGATGAAGATCTTGGGTTCGTTGGCGTAGACCCCCACCCGCACCTCGCGCGCGTGGTCTGCCCAGACCGTGGTGGCCAGCAGCAGCAGCGACAGACCCAGGCAACGCAGGCGGTGGCGCAAGAGGCGTCCTTTCGGGAGCGGTGACGGCGCGGGGGGATGCCCCATTATGGAGCCCTCCCCCTCAGGGGCCTACGCCCCAGGCCTGCAGCCTCGCTCCGACGTACTGGCGGGCCTGCCCGCCGCCGCCCATCTGCAGGTACTGGCGGTACTGCTGCGCCGCGCGCGCGCGGTCGCCCATGCCCTCCAGCGACACGCCCTTGAGGAACACCACGCCCGGATCGCCCGGCAGTTGGCGGTCGAAGCGGTCCAGGCTGGCGAAGGCCGCACCCGGGTCGCGCAAGCTCAGGCTCAGCACCCCGGCCAGCTTGTGCGCCTGCGCCTCCTGCGGGTAGACGGTCTGGGCCGCCAGCGCGTAGCGGCGCGCGTCGGCCGGCCGGCCCTGGGCCTGCAGGCACTGGGCCATGCGCAGGTTGGCCGGGTAATCGCGCGGGGTGAGCGCCAGCGCGCGCGTGAAGGCCTCCTGCGCCTGCGGGTAGCGCTTGGCCGAGAGCGCCGTCTCGCCCTGCTGGCAGGCGGTGATGGTGGGCTTGATGCGGCGCAGCGCCGCGGTGCTGTCCATGTAGCGCTCGCGCTGCACCGGCGCCTGGGCGCTGGCCGCGTGGCGCGTGGCCGCGAGCTGGCGCGCGGTTGCCAGCCGCTCGCTGCTCATGGGGTGGGACGAGAACATGGTGCTCAGCAGGCCGGGGGCCTCCTTCTCCTGGCGCACCAGCAGCTCGTGCAGGCTGGCCATGCCGCCGGCGGGATAGCCGGCCCGCACCGCGTACTCCTGGCCCAGCGCGTCGGCCTCGCGTTCGTGATCGCGCGAGTAGCTGGCCAGCAGCGCCGACGCGCCGATCTGGCTGCCCAGGGCCGCGAGCGCGCCCCACTGCGAATCGCTCACCGCGACATTGAGCCCCACCACCGCCGCCTGCGCCAGCATCGCCTGGCCCTGGCGCTGCGCCGCGTGGCGCGCGTTCACATGGCCCATTTCGTGGCCCAGCAGCGCGGCCAGCTCGGCCTCGTTGTCGAGCTCGGCCACGATGCCGCGCGTGACGCCCATGGCGCCGCCCGGGAAGGTGTAGGCATTGACGTGGTTGGCGTTGAGCACGCGGTAGGAATACGGCATGTCGGGCCGGTGGGTGTGGCCCTGCAGGCGCCGGCCCACCGAGGCCACGTAGTCGTTCACCGCGACGTCCTGCACCGCGCCCATGTCCTGCGAGAACTGGTGCGGCGCCACCTGGGCATCGACCTGGCGCTCCTGCGCCTCGCTCATGCCGACCACGATGGTCTGCCCGGTGACCGGCGAGGTGGCGCAGCCTTGCAGCAGCCCCAGGCCGGCGCCGCTCGCTCCCAGCAGCCAGAGCGCGTCGCGGCGGCTGACGCGGTTGCGGCGCAGCCGCCCGGGCAGGGACATCAGGGTTTCCATGGGGCCTCCTTCTGGTCGCTTGATGCGACATGAATCCTTGTGATCGACGCGCCACCGGCCGGTTCCGGCTGCTACGCTGGCCGCATTCTCCACAATCGCCAGGGCAGCATGTACATTGGTTTGTCAGACATGTTCAAGATCGGTATCGGGCCTTCGAGCTCGCACACCGTCGGCCCCATGCGCGCCGCGCGCCGCTTCCTGCTGGAGCTGCCGCCCGGGCACTTCGACGCCATCGCACGGCTGGAGGTGGAGCTGTTCGGCTCGCTGGCCCACACCGGGCACGGCCACGGCACCGACACCGCCATCGTGCTGGGCCTGTGCGGCGAACTGCCCGACGAGGTGGACACCGCCGCCGTGCCGGCGCGCCTGCTCGCGCTGCGACAGGCGCGCGAGCTGCCGCTGCTGGGCCGGCGCACCATCGCGTTCGATGCCGACCGCCACCTGGTCTTCAACCGCAGCGAGCTGCTGCCCGTGCATTCCAACGGCATGCGCTTCACCGCCTTCGATGCCGTCGGTGCCGTGCTGGCCGCGCGCGAGCTCTACTCCATCGGCGGCGGCTTCGTGGTCGATGCCGACGAGGTGTTCGTGGGCAGCCCGCGCGGCGCCGAAGCCGCCGTACCCTACCCGTTCGAGACCATGGACGGGCTGCTGC
>CAMLQP010000141.1 GCA_946482115.1 uncultured Comamonadaceae bacterium | reverse complement strand
TCTACTGCGTGGGCCGCAACTACGAGGAACACGCCAAGGAGATGGGCTTCACCGGCCGCGAGCCGCCGTTCTTCTTCCTCAAGCCGGCCGACGCACTCGTGGTGGCCGAGCCCGGCCAGACCGCCACCATCGCCTACCCCAGCCTGACCGCCAACCTCCACCACGAGATCGAGCTGGTGGTGGCCATCGGCAAGGGCGGGCGCGACATCCGGGCCGCCGACGCCGCGCAGCACATCCACGGCTACGCCGTGGGGCTGGACATGACCCGCCGAGACCTGCAGAACGACATGAAGAAGCAGGGCCGCCCCTGGTGCATCGGCAAGGCCTTCGACCAGTCGGCCCCCATAGGCCCCATCACCCCGGCCGCGCAGGCCGGCGATGTGGCGAACGCCGCCATCTGGCTGCAGGTCAACGGCGCCGACCGCCAGCGCAGCACCGTTTCCAAGCTGATCTGGAACGTGGCCGAGACCATCGAGCACCTCTCGGCCGCGTGGGAACTGCAGCCCGGCGACCTCATCTACACCGGCACACCCGAAGGCGTGGCGGCCGTGGCCAGGGGCGACGTGATGGAAGGCCACGTGGACGGCCTCACCGGCATCCGCGTGGCGGTAGCCTGAAGGGGTTTTCCCCATCGGCCAGCGCCGGCCCGACAGGTACATTTCGGCGGTCAAACCAGGAGATACCCGCATGATCCAACGCAGAACCCTGCTCCAGTCGGGCGCCGCCGTGGCGCTCGGCGCCCCGGCCCTCACCGGCTTCGCCCAGCAGAGCGTCACGCTCAAGTTCCACACCTTCATGGCGCCGCAGTCCAACGTGTGGCTGAACATGCACAAGGCCTGGATGGACAAGGTCGAGAAGGACTCGGGCGGCCGCATCAAGTTCGAGGCCTACCCCGCCATGCAGCTCGGCGGCACGCCGGTGCAGCTGTTCGACCAGGCCAAGGACGGCGTGGTCGACATCGTCTGGACGCTGCCTGGCAACACCGCCGGCCGCTTCCCGCGCGTGGAGGTGTTCGAGCTGCCGTTCATGATGAGCAACGCCGAGGCCACCTCCAAGGCCTACTGGGAGTACGTGCAGACCGTCGCCCCCGACGAGTTCAAGGACGTGCAGACGCTGGCGCTGCACGTGCACGGCCCCGGCATGTTCCACACCAAAGAAAAGCAGATCCGCACACCCGACGACCTGCGCGGCCTCAAGCTGCGCGGCCCTACCCGCCAGATCACCAAGATGCTGGGCTACCTGGGCGCCATTCCCGTGGGCATGCCGCTGCCGCAGATCCCCGACTCGCTGTCCAAGGGCGTGATCGACGGCTGCGTGATCCCCTGGGAAGTGGTGCCCTCGGTCAAGGTGCACGAACTCACCAAGTTCCACACCGAGTTCGACCCTTCCGGCGGCGCGCTCTACACCACCACCTTCGTGATGGCGATGAACAAGGCCAAGTACGCCTCGCTGCCGCCCGACCTCAAGAAGGTGATCGACGCCAACTCCGGCCTCGCCACCTCGGGCTGGCTCGGCAAGGTGCAGCAGGCCGGCGACCCGGCCGGCCGCAAGGCCGCGCAAGATCGCGGCAACACGCTCTACACCGCGCCGCTGGCCGACGCCCAGGCCTTCCGCCGCCGCGCCCGCCAGGTCGAGGTGGAGTGGGCTGACGAGATGACCAAGCGCGGCTTCGACGGCCCCAAGCTGCTCGAGACCGCGCGCAAGCTGATCGAGAAACACACGAAAGTCTGAACACCCCCGCGCCGCCTGCGGCGTCACCCCCTCCAGGGGGCGGTACCAGCGGCCCGGCAAAGCCGGCTCCGCGGTACCCCACGGCCGGTGCCGCTTGCCATGCAGGCGGCCCGGTTTTTTTCTTGCCCGGTTATATTGCCGCCATGCTTGCGCGCTACCCGATCAAACACTGCCGCGCCTGCGGCACCGCCGTGGCCCACCGCGTGCCCGACGACGGCGACACCCGCCCGCGCGCGGTCTGCCCGGCCTGCGGCACCATCCACTACGAAAACCCGCTCAACGTCGTCGGCACCGTGCCGGTGTGGGGCGACAGCGGCCAGTACGTGCTGCTGTGCAAGCGCAACATCGAGCCACGCTGGGGCAAGTGGACGCTGCCCGCCGGCTTCATGGAGATGGGCGAGACCACCGCCGAGGGCGCGGCCCGCGAGACCGACGAGGAAGCCGGCGCGCAGATCGAGATGGGGCCGCTGTTCACCCTGCTCAACGTGGTGCGTGTGGGCCAGGTCCACCTGTACTACCGCGCCCGGCTGCTGAGCGACCGCTTCAGCCCGGGCCACGAGACCATCGAGGCCCGGCTGTTCACCGAAGACCAGATCCCCTGGGACGAGATCGCCTTCCGCACCGTGAAGGAAACGCTGGAGCGCTACTTCGCCGACCGCCGGGAAGGCCACTTCGGCATCCACACGGTGGACATCGCCTGAGAAGGTCCGGCATGGAGCTGCTGCACGCCCCCACGCTGACCGAGCTGCGGGCCGTGCTGGGCGAGGACCTTGACGGCCTGCTGCACCTCTACGCCGGCACCCTGCCCTCGCAGGTGCACGACCTGCGCGAAGCCCACCGCCATGACGACACCGAACGCCTGAGGCGCCTGGCCCACAGCCTCAAGGGCAGCAGCACCAGCGTGGGTGCCCAGGCCCTGGCCGAGCTGGCCCGGCAGATCGAACACCTGACGGGCGGCGGCGACCGCACGGCCCTGGAACAGGCCATGCAGGACTTGCCCGGGCTGGCCGAGCGCACGCTGGAGGTCATGCGGGCCGGCGGCTGGCTGCGCGATGTCTGAACCCGCGCGCCGCTGGCCGCTGGTGCTGCGCCTGGGCACGGCGCAGACGCTGGCCTGGGCCTCCTCCTACTACCTGCCCGCCATGCTGGCACCGTCCATGGCGCAGGGGTTGGGCCTGCCTGCGTCGCGGGTCTGGCTGGCCTTCAGCCTAGCACTGGTCGTATCGGCCCTGCTCGGACCGCTGGCCGGCCGCGCCATCGACCGCTGGGGCGGCCGTGGCGTTCTGTCGGCCACCAGCCTCGTGCTGGCGGCGGGGCTGCTGGTGCTCGGGCTGGCGCAAGGCCCCTGGACGCTCCACCTCGGGTGGGTGCTGATCGGCGCCGGCATGGGCGCCGGCCTTTACGAAGCCGCCTTCGCCACACTGGTCCGCCTGCAAGGGCCCGCCGCGCGCACCTCCATCACCGGCATCACGCTGATCGCCGGCTTCGCCAGCACCGTGGGCTGGCCCCTGAGCGCGGCGCTGGAACAGGCGCTGGACTGGCGCGGCGCCTGCCTGGTCTGGGCCGCGCTGCACCTGCTGGTGGGCCTGCCCCTCAATGCCGGCCTGCCCCGCGCACCCGCGCGCCCACCCGTGCCAGCCGCCCTGGACGGCGGCAGCGCATCGCCCGAACCGCCCCCACCGCGCACCGCCTGGCTGCTGGCCTACGTGTTCGCGGCCACCTGGTTCGTCAGCACCGC
Organism: uncultured Comamonadaceae bacterium; assembly: GCA_946482115.1. The sequence continues at coordinate 4,034 of CAMLQP010000141.1, read as the reverse complement.
CATGGCCGCCCACCTGCCACAGCTGCTGATGGCCGGCGGCGCCACGCTGGCGGCGGCGGTCGCGTTGGGTGCGCTGGTGGGGCCGGCCCAGGTGGCCGGGCGCCTGCTGGAATTCGGCCTGATGCGCCGCCTGCACCCGCTGCATTCCGCCCGCCTGGCGGCGGCGGCCCACCCGCTGGGCGCGGCACTGTGGGTGCTGGCCGGCCCGGTCACCGCGCCGCTGTTTGCGCTGCTGCACGGCGCGGGCAACGGCGTCATGACGATCGCCAAGGGCACACTGCCGCTGGCGCTGTATGGCCCGCTGGGCTATGGTCGCCGGCAGGGCTGGATCGTGGCGCCGTCCCGGTTCGCCCAGGCCTTCGCCCCGGTGCTGTTCGGTCTGTGCCTGCAACGGTGGGGCAGTGGCGCGCTGTGGCTCACCGCCGGCCTGGGCCTGAGCGCCTTCGCGGCGCTGTTCGCGCTCCCGTCCCCGCGCGTCCGGGCATGAAAAAACCCGCTGCCCTTTCGGACAGCGGGTTTCGGAACAAATGGTCGGCGTGGCGGGATTCGAACTCGCGACCCCTTGCACCCCATGCAAGTGCGCTACCAGGCTGCGCTACACGCCGACAAGCCTCGCATTATAGCCTGAAGTTGGGTCACTTCCGGCTCACACCACGAGCAATTCGCGGATGGCCAGCAGTTCGCCGCGCAGGTCGCCGAGCGCGCGCACCGCGTCCTGCGCCGTGGCCAGCGTGTGCATCACGTCCAGGGGGTCGTCGCCCTCGGACAGTTCGCCGGTGTCGACCTCCACCACTTCCATGCCGCCCAGCATGGCCTCGGCGTTGGTCTGCCCCGCGCGTTTGGCGTTGCGCTCGTTCTGGGCCAGCTCCTGCAGCTTGTTGCGCGCGCCGCTGATGGTGAAGCCCTGGTCGTAGAGCAGCTCGCGGATGCGGCGGATCATCAGCACCTCGTGGTGCTGGTAGTAGCGGCGGTTGCCGCGCCGCTTCATGGGGCGCAGCTGCGTGAACTCCTGCTCCCAGTAGCGCAGCACATGGGGCTTCACGCCGCACAGCTCGCCCACCTCACCGATGGTGAAGTAGCGCTTGGCAGGAATCGGCGGAAGCTGATTTTCCATTGGAATCAATGCGGTACGAACCAAACCTTGGAATCTACTCCAAGTCTGGCCGGTGCGCAAAAACTCAATCGCCCTGTGGCGCCGCCGCATCGTCCACGCTGGCCTGCACCTGCTCCTTGAGCTTGGGGCTGGCGTGGAAGGTGACGACGCGCCGCGCCGCGATGGCCACCGGCTCGCCAGTGCGCGGGTTGCGGCCGGGCCGTGCGGCCTTGGTGCGGATGTGGAAGTTGCCGAAACCGGAGATCTTCACGTCCTCGCCGTTGACCAGGCTTTCGGCGATCAGGTCGAAGAAGGCATCGACCATGTCCTTGGACTCGCGCTTGTTCAGGCCGATCTGCTCGAACAGCAGTTCGGCGAGCTGGGCCTTGGTCAGGGCCTGGGTGTCGAGTTCTTGTTCGCTCATCTCCAGCTCCTCCTCAGGCGCGCAGGCGGGCACCGACGCGCTGGCCCAGCGAGGCCAGCACGGCGGCGACGGCCGCGTCGATCTCGGACTCGGTCAGCGAAGCCTCGTCCTTGTTGAACACCAGGCGCACCGCCAGGCTCTTCTCGCCGGCCGCCACGGCCGCGTTCTCCTGGCCCTTTTTCGGCCGGTAGACGTCGAACAGCGTGGCCTGGCGCAGCATGCCGGCCGTATCGGCGGCGCGGATGGCCGCCATCAGCGCGTCGTGGCGCACCGCTTCGGCCACCACCACCGCGATGTCGCGTTCCACCGCCTGGTGGCGCGACACGGTCTGGAACTGCGGCACGTCGCGCGCGAGCACGGCGTCCAGGTCAAGCTCGAACAGCACGGGCGCCAGCGGAAGGTCGTAGGCCTGGCGCCATTTCGGGTGCAGCTCGCCCACGAAGCCGACGGCCTGGCCGTCGACCACCACGCGCGCGCAGCGGCCCGGGTGCAGCGCCGGGTGTTCGGCCGCCTCGAAGGTGGCGCGGCGCGGCGCCAGCAGGGCCTCCACGTCGCCTTTCACGTCGAAGAAATCGACCGCGCGCGCGGCAGCGCCCCACTGCAGCGCATCGGCATCGCCGTAGGCTAGGCCGGCCACGCGCATGGCCTGGGCGAAGCCAGCCACGCTGGTGTCGCTGTCGGGCACGCCGGCGTCCTTGCGGAACACGCGGCCCAGCTCGAACACGCGCACGCGCTCGGCCTTGCGGGCCAGGTTGAAGCGCAGCACGCTGACCAGCGAACCCACCAGCGACGAGCGCATCACGTTCATCTGGCTGGCGATGGGGTTGAGCAGCTTGATGGGGTCGGGGTTGCCGGCCAGCTCGTGTTCCCAGCGTTCCTCGACGAAGCTGAAGTTGATGGTTTCCTGGTAGCCGCGCTGGGCGATCAGGCGGCGCAGCGCGAACGGGCCGCGTTTCGCCTCAGGGCGGATCTTGGCCGTGATGGGCGCCAGCGGCGGCGTGGTGGGCAGGCGTTCGTAGCCGATCACGCGAGCCACTTCCTCGATCAGGTCTTCCTCGATGGTGAGGTCGAAGCGGAACGGCGGCGGCGTGACGGTGACCACCTCGCCCGACACCTGCACCGGCAGGCCCAGGCGCTTGAGGGCATCGGCGCATTCGGCCACCGTCACGGGCATGCCGATCACCTTGGCCGCGCGCGCGGCGCGCAGGCTCACGGGCTGGGCTTTCGGCACATTGACCGTCTGGTCGTCCATCGGGCCGGCCACGCCGCCGCAGATGTCGATGATCAGCTGGGTGATGCGCTCGATGTGCTCCACCGTGGTGGAGGGGTCGACGCCGCGCTCGAAGCGGTGTCCGGCGTCGGTGCTGAAGTTGAAGCGGCGCGAACGGCCGGCCACGGCCTTGGGCCACCAGAAGGCGGCCTCGACGAACACGCTGGTGGTGTCGTCACTCACCGCCGTGCTGTCGCCGCCCATGATGCCGGCCAGCGATTCCACCGCCTGGCTGTCGGCGATCACGCCCACGGTCTCGTCCACCGTGATGGTGTTGCCGTTGAGCAGCTTGAGCTGTTCGCCAGCCCTGCCCCAGCGCACGTCCAGGCCACCGTGGATCTTGTCCAGGTCGAAGATGTGGCTGGGCCGGCCGTACTCGAACATCACGTAGTTGGAGATGTCCACCAGCGGCGAGACGCTGCGCTGGCCGCAGCGCGCCAGGCGCTCGACCATCCAGTCGGGGGTTTTCGCCTTCGTGTTCACGCCGCGCACGATGCGGCCGGAGAAACGCCCGCAGAGATCGGGCGCGCTGACCTTGACCGGCAGGCGGTCGTTGTGGCCCACGGCCACCGGCGGGAACTCGGGCGTGACCAGCGGCGCGCCGGTCAATGCCGACAGCTCGCGCGCGATGCCATAGACGCTCAGGCAATGCGCCAGGTTGGGCGTGAGCTTGAGCGTGAACAGCGTGTCGTCCAGCCGCAGGTGCTCGCGGATGTTCTGGCCGATGGGGGCGTCGGCGCTGAGCTCCAGCAGGCCGCCGTGGTCTTCCGACAGCTTGAGCTCGCGCGCCGAGCACAACATGCCGGCGCTGTCCACGCCGCGCAGCTTGGCGGGCTTGATGGCGAACGGCTTGCCATCTTCGCCCGGGGGCAGCTCGGCACCCACCAGCGCCACCGGCACACGGATGCCCACACGGGCGTTGGGCGCGCCGCAGACGATCTGCAGCAGCTCACCCTGCCCCGCATCCACGCGGCACACGCGCAGGCGGTCGGCGTTGGGGTGCTGTTCGGCTTCCTTGATCTCGCCGATCACGACCTTGTCGAACGGCGGCGCCACCGGCTGGAGTTCTTCGACCTCCAGGCCGGCCATGGTCAGGGTGTCGGCCAGTTCCTGGGTGGACAGCGGCGGGTTGCAGAAGGCGCGCAGCCAGGATTCAGGGAATTGCATGTTGTGCTCGCCTCTTGTTATTGGAACTGCGACAGGAAACGCACGTCGCCGTCGAAGAACAGGCGCAGGTCGTTGACGCC